>NZ_RJOH01000001.1:0-262606 GCF_003942995.1 Streptococcus mitis
CACAATTAAGAAATATATTCAAGAACAGGAAAAGCATGATATAGCACTAGATAAATTAAGTGTAAAAGAATATGAGGATCCCTTTAGGGATAGTGGTAAGTAATACTAAAGCCTCTTTGAGAGGCAAGTGACGAGTCAAGAGCAATAAGGCTTGAACAAAGTGAAAGCCAGCGTCTTTAGGCGCTGGCTGGTAATTTGGGCTTATAGCCCTGGGACAAACCACCCGTTTGACGGGTGGTCATGATTAGATGACTTTCGTCTGTGATTATAGATTCCAAATAGTAAGAGAGAAGTAAAGGAACATATTGCTCCAGTAATAAAACCATTGGGAATAAAGGAAAGTGTAATAGTTCCTTTCCCTTTAGGAATATCAACTTTCATAAAACCAGTTTGAGCTTGTTTAATTTCTATTTTCTTACCATCTTGGTAGGCAGACCAGCCTTTGTCATAAGGAATGGTGAAGAAAATGGACGTATCTTGTTTGACATCATATGTAGCAAAGACCTTGTTTTTAGAAGTTGATACTGTGACAGGTTGTTCTTTAATTTTTTGAATTGCCTCGGTGAAAGTTTTGGTATCTAAACGATAGAAGGTAGGAGATTCAAATGATACTTGTGAATTTCCAGGGAAACTAACATTGATATTGAAAGTCTTTTTCTCTTTTGTATAGTCTAGATTAAAGAAGGAGAATGCATTATCAGTTGTAAAAGTTTTCTTTTTCCCATTGACAAGGATGTCAACCTTTTTTTGTTTGTCATTAGAAAAGTGAAGGTTTGTGAAAGAAAGATAAACTTGACTGTTTTCGGGAACCTCAATTTGATACTGGATTGCTGCATCCTCATTTGAAGAACTTGTAACACTAATCAAATCATTAGTATTTTCTGTTTTGTCATAAGGAATTGGAGAAAAATAATCAAAATCGACGTTAGCAAGTTGATTTAAAAACGAGGCCTGATTATCCAAAGTGTGTTCATTGAACTTGACATCATTGTAAACAGATTGACTAGCAAATGCAATCGGAAGAGAGAATTGATTTTCATATAGGGTAAGATTATCTTTTTGATATACAACTTGGAAACCATACTTATCAATAGGGTTTTCTGAGATATTGTACTGGATGCCAAATAAACTATCAGCCAAAATACTATTATTGGCATAGCGGAGATTGAGATTAGTCCCAGAGGATTTAAACCCAAGTTTATCCAAAGTAGAGCTTGCTGAACGATTTCGAACAGATGAAAATTGAGATATTCCATTGTAGTTGAATTTCATACTGTCATTTCCTGTCTGAGTTTGTAGTTTTTCAGTACGAGTAAATTTATTTCCAATATATGTTGAGAAAGATTCCATAGCTGGGATATCTCGATTATATGCACTTCGAGAAGCAAATCCCCATTCCTTAGCAATTCCATCCATTTGAGATGAAGCATTTAAACTCATTTCAACCATTATAAATAAAGAGATTAGAATGGCCAATAGATTTATAGAGATAAACTTTTTGAGAACTGCAAGGAGTAAAAGCGAATAGACAACCAAAAATTCAAGAGTAAGCAGAATATTCAAATCTGTTAAAAAAGAATAATGTGATTTTAGATAGATGGTAGCTAAAAATCCTGTTACTATAAGAAAAAGCGAAACTAAAAAATTCCAGATTTTAATTTCTTTCAGACGATTTAAGACTTCCGCTGCTGTGTAAATTAACAAGGTAGAGAAAATCCAAGCATAGCGATGTAAAAACATGTTTGGAGTATGCATGCCTTGCCAAAATAAATCAAGAGCTTCAATATAAAAGCTTGCAATTAGAAATGCAAAGAAGATTGCATAGATAAGTTTCACGTGAAACTTAATAGATTTCAGCGTAAAAAATAAAATGGTCAAAATAAAGGGAAGTAGTCCAACAAAAATCATTGGGATGGCCCCATACTTTGTTGTATCAAATGAACCAATGAATTGCTTAGCAAAAAGATCAAGATACCAGCTACTTTCAGTTTGAAACTTTGTAATTTCAGTTAATTTTTCCCCATGTGTCTGTAAATCAAATAGAGTAGGAAGAGTCAGAATCAAACTAGCCATACCAGCTAAAACGGAGGTGATTATGAAATCAAGAAAAGATGATTTTCGAGTTTTAAAGTCCCAAGAAATTTGGCAGAGATACCAGAAAATAAGAAACAATGCTGTCATATAGCCAAAATAATAATTTTGAATAAATAAAATTGACAGACTTGTAAAGTACAATAGGAATTTCTTTTCAGTGATAAGTAGATGTAAACCAGTTATAATTAAAGGAATCAAGATAAAAACATCTAGCCAGGTTTTTATCTCTAATTGACTGACAGTGAAACTCATCAGAGCATAGGAAGTAGATAAAGCTAGTTTTAAAGGCTTAGGAATCGATTGAAATAATTTATTTAAACTAAAGTAAGTTGACAGTCCAATCAATCCAAATTTTAAGAGAGTTGTCAGATAGACATAATCTGGCATATTCGTTAGATCAAAAAAGTAAACTAGAGGTGAAAGGAAACTTCCCAAGTAATAACTAGATAGGGCATAGAAATTTAATCCGAGGCCACTTGTAAAGGTGTAAAATAGACTACCATTTCCATGTAGGATATTTCTTAGAGCTATATCAAAAATAACGTATTGATGAAAGCCATCTCCTAATAGAGGAGAGTTGTCGCTATTCCAGTAGATACCTTGAGATAGATATACTCCTATCATAATGATTATGGGAATGATGAAAGAAACAAAATAGATCCAATATGTTTTAAAAAATAATTTCATGTTACCTCATAAAATGTTAGAAAACTCAGCTGGTTAACCCAACTGAGTTTTGAAGTTTTATTTAGTCTTTCCAAAGTTCTTTAACTTTTGCTTGTACTTCTGCATTTTCTAGGAATTCATCATAGGTTTCATCGATACGGTCAATGACGCCATTTTTAGACAAGACAATGATATGGTTAGCTAGAGTTTGAATAAACTCGTGGTCATGGCTGGCAAAGATGATTGATTCTTTAAAGTTTTTCAATCCATCATTCAAGCTTGAGATAGATTCCAAGTCCAAGTGATTCGTTGGATCATCAAGTACAAGGACATTTGATTTTAAGAGCATAAGTTTTGAAAGCATGACACGAACTTTTTCTCCCCCTGACAAGACATTTACAGGTTTGTTAACCTCATCTCCAGAGAAGAGCATACGGCCGAGGAAGCCACGTAGGAAAGTATTGTCATCTTCTTCTTTACTTGCGAATTGACGCAACCAGTCAAGGATTGACTCTCCTCCTGCAAAATCTGCCGAGTTATCTTTTGGCAAGTAAGAACGGCTAGTAGTTACTCCCCACTTGACAGTTCCTTCGTAGTCAATGTCCCCCATGATTGCACGAATTAATGCAGTCGTTTGGATGTCATTTTGTCCAATAAGCGCTGTCTTATCACCTGGACGCAAGATAAAGCTGATATTATCTAAAATAGTCTCACCATCAATCTTTACAGTTAGATTTTCTACTGTCAAGAGATCATTACCGATTTCACGTTCCGCTTTAAAGTTAATAAATGGATATTTACGACTAGATGGTACAATCTCTTCTAGCTCAATCTTATCAAGCATTTTCTTACGTGATGTTGCTTGTCTTGATTTAGAAGCATTAGCAGAGAAACGAGCAACGAATTCTTGCAATTGTTTAATTTTTTCTTCTGCTTTAGCATTACGGTCTGCTAGCAATTTAGCAGCGAGTTCAGAAGATTCCTTCCAGAAGTCGTAGTTTCCGACATAGAGTTTGATTTTTCCAAAGTCAAGGTCGGCCATGTGAGTACATACTTTGTTTAAGAAGTGACGGTCGTGGGATACTACGATAATGGTGTTATCAAAGTCAATCAAGAAGTCTTCTAACCAAGTAATAGATTGGATGTCCAAACCGTTGGTAGGCTCGTCCAAGAGAAGAACATCAGGTTTACCAAAAAGTGCTTTGGCGAGGAGAACTTTTACTTTCTCACCGTTGGCCAATTCGCTCATGTTTTGATAGTGCAATTCTTCTGGAATATTTAGGTTTTGAAGTAGTTGAGAGGCTTCACTTTCTGCTTCCCAGCCTCCAAGCTCGGCAAACTCTCCCTCGAGTTCGGCAGCACGCACTCCATCTTCGTCTGAGAAATCTTCCTTCATGTAGATGGCATCTTTCTCTTTCATGATGCTATAAAGTTTTTCATTTCCCATGATAACAACATCAATGGCACGTTCATCTTCATAGTCAAAGTGATTTTGACGAAGAACAGAGAGACGTTCATCTGGACCAAGAGAGATGTGACCAGTAGTAGGTTCAATATCTCCAGCTAAAATTTTTAAAAAGGTTGATTTTCCGGCACCATTAGCACCGATTAATCCGTAAGTATTTCCTTCTGTAAATTTGATATTGACATCATCAAAAAGTTTGCGATCACTAAAACGTAGTGAAACATCAGATACTGTAAGCAATGTTTTTCTCCTATATGTGTAATATATTTATTCTACTAGAAAATATGGAAATATTCAAATTTTTATCTGTCAATTTTGTGTAAATTAGATTTACAGTATACTTTACACGAATCCGTAAATAGCAAAACTGATTTATTTTGATAAATTACGGTTATTTCATTAAAAAAATGCTATAATTGAAGGGACTATATCGAAGGAGAATAAAATGATTAAACCCATTATTTTAACAGGAGACCGTCCAACAGGAAAATTGCATATTGGACATTATGTTGGAAGTCTCAAAAATAGAGTTTTATTACAGGAAGAGGATAAGTATGATATGTTTGTGTTCTTGGCTGACCAACAAGCTTTGACAGATCATGCTAAAGACCCTCAAACAATTGTAGAGTCTATCGGAAATGTTGCTTTGGATTATCTTGCAGTTGGATTGGATCCGAGTAAATCAACTATTTTTATTCAAAGCCAAATTCCAGAATTGGCTGAACTATCTATGTACTATATGAATCTAGTTTCATTAGCACGTTTGGAGCGCAATCCAACAGTCAAGACAGAAATTGCTCAGAAAGGCTTTGGAGAGAGTATTCCGACAGGATTCTTAGTCTATCCAATTGCTCAAGCAGCTGACATCACAGCTTTCAAGGCTAATTATGTTCCTGTTGGGACAGATCAGAAACCAATGATTGAGCAAACTCGTGAAATTGTTCGCTCTTTTAACAACGCATATAACTGTGATGTCTTGGTAGAGCCGGAAGGTATTTATCCAGAAAATGAGAGAGCAGGGCGTTTGCCTGGTTTAGATGGAAATGCTAAAATGTCTAAATCACTCAATAATGGTATTTATTTAGCTGATGATGCGGATACTTTGCGTAAAAAAGTGATGAGTATGTATACAGATCCAGATCATATTCGGGTGGAAGATCCAGGTAAGATTGAGGGAAATATGGTTTTCCATTATCTAGATGTTTTTGGTCGTCCAGAAGATGCTCAAGAAATTGCTGACATGAAAGAACATTATCAACGAGGTGGTCTTGGTGATGTGAAGACCAAGCGTTATCTACTTGAAATATTAGAACGTGAACTGGGTCCTATTCGTGAGCGCCGTATTGAATTTGCTAAGGATATGGGAGAAGTTTATAATATGCTTCAAAAAGGTAGTGAAAGAGCGCGTGAAGTTGCAGGTCAAACCCTATCTGAGGTTAAAGGAGCAATGGGACTCCATTACTTTAACTAAGTTTATTTTACAAGAAACTATCATTTCTATCTCAAAGAAAAGATAGTTTTTTATTTACCCCTGTAACATTTGACAAATTTTTATAGAATGGTATGATAGATACAATATAAAAAGAGTCAAGCTCAAAAAGAAAGAAAAGAGGAAACTTCGAATGTCTAATTGGGACACTAAATTTTTGAAAAAAGGTTTTACCTTTGATGATGTATTGCTTATTCCAGCTGAAAGTCATGTGTTGCCTAACGATGCAGATTTAACAACTAAATTGGCAGATAATCTGACTTTAAATATCCCAATTATTACCGCTGCCATGGACACAGTTACAGAGAGTCAAATGGCCATTGCTATTGCTCGTGCAGGCGGTCTCGGAGTTATCCATAAAAACATGTCAATTGCTCAACAAGCAGACGAGGTTCGTAAGGTAAAACGTTCTGAAAATGGAGTTATTATTGATCCGTTCTTCTTGACGCCTGAACATACAATTGCTGAAGCAGATGAGCTTATGGGTCGTTACCGCATCAGTGGTGTTCCAGTTGTTGAAACACTTGAAAATCGTAAATTGGTTGGTATTTTGACAAACCGAGATCTTCGTTTTATTTCAGACTATAACCAACCAATCTCCAATCATATGACCAGTGAAAATCTTGTGACTGCTCCTGTGGGTACAGATCTTACAACAGCTGAGAGTATTCTTCAAGAACACCGTATTGAAAAGCTTCCTTTGGTAGATGAAGAAGGTCGCCTTTCTGGTTTGATTACTATCAAAGATATTGAAAAAGTTATTGAGTTTCCAAATGCTGCTAAAGATGAGTTTGGTCGTCTTCTAGTTGCAGGTGCAGTAGGTGTTACTTCAGATACATTTGAACGTGCAGAGGCTCTTTTTGAGGCAGGAGCGGATGCGATTGTTATTGATACTGCACATGGTCATTCTGCAGGTGTCTTGCGTAAAATTGCTGAGATTCGTGCTCACTTCCCAGATCGTACTTTGATTGCTGGAAATATTGCTACTGCTGAGGGAGCGCGCGCACTTTACGAAGCAGGTGTAGACGTTGTCAAGGTTGGTATTGGACCAGGTTCTATCTGTACTACTCGTGTGATTGCTGGTGTTGGTGTTCCACAAGTAACAGCTATCTATGATGCTGCAGCTGTTGCGCGTGAATATGGGAAAACGATCATTGCTGACGGTGGAATCAAGTATTCTGGAGATATTGTAAAAGCTCTTGCTGCTGGTGGAAATGCAGTTATGCTTGGATCAATGTTTGCTGGAACAGACGAAGCACCAGGTGAAACTGAAATCTTCCAAGGACGTAAGTTCAAGACTTACCGTGGTATGGGATCAATCGCAGCAATGAAGAAAGGTTCAAGCGATCGTTACTTCCAAGGTTCTGTCAATGAAGCAAATAAACTTGTTCCAGAAGGAATTGAAGGTCGTGTTGCTTATAAAGGAGCAGCAGCTGATATCGTCTTCCAAATGATTGGTGGTATTCGCTCTGGTATGGGTTACTGTGGTGCAGCTAACCTTAAAGAGTTACATGACAATGCTCAATTTATTGAAATGTCTGGTGCGGGTTTGAAAGAAAGCCACCCTCATGATGTACAAATTACTAATGAGGCACCAAATTATTCTATGTAAAAGAAATAAAAAGAACTCCTGCGAAAACAGGAGTTCTTTTACAATGTTGTCAATTTTTATTTACAGAAACTTGACCATTTTGAATAGCGAAAACACTTAGATTTTCTGGTAGATTTTGAAGATGATCTAAGCTTGTTGTTGTAATAAAGGTTTGGATTGACTGAGAAATCGTTTCTAATAATTTTAGTTGTCTGGTATTGTCAAGTTCGCTCATAACATCGTCAAGTAGTAATATTGGAGATTCTGTAGTAATACTTTCCATTAACTCGATTTCTGCTAATTTTATAGAAAGGACGAGACTACGATGTTGGCCTTGACTCCCAAAACTAGCGTCCATCCCATTTATATAAAAAGAAATATCATCTCGGTGAGGACCAACACCAGTATTCTTTTTAAATAAATCTCTGGATCTACTTTTTTCTAAAGCAATTTTGAAAGATTCAGATAAATCTTCTTGATCAGTTGGCTTGACAGAAGATTGATAGGATATTGACAACTCTTCAATCTGATTAGAGAGTTCAAAATGTTTCTTACGCCCAAATGATTCTAGTTTTTTTATGAAATCTAAGCGGTGATTCATTACACGACATCCATAATCAACTAGCTGATTATCCAACACTGAAAGGAAGGTTTCATCTATTTTTTGAGCTGATTTTAGGTAAGCGTTTCTTTGCTTTAGGATGTGGTTATAATTGGTTAAGTCAGATAAATAGATTGGCTTGATTTGTCCAAGTTCCATATCAATGAATTTTCGTCGAACCGAAGGTGATCCTTTAATTAGTTGTAGATCTTCAGGAGCAAATAAGACAACATTCATGTGTCCTACATAATCTGAAAGGCGTGCCTGTTTTAAATGATTAACTTTTGTCACACGGCCTTTTTGAGTTAGTTCGATTTCTAGGGGAATGGATCCAGTTTTTTTCTGAACGAGACCTGAAAGATGAAGTTGTTCCTCATCAAAATGAATGAGATTTTTATCTGTTCGAGTTCGATGACTACGCGTTAAGGCTAAAAAATAGATAGCCTCTAACATGTTTGTTTTTCCTTGTGCATTACGTCCCAAAAAGATATTCAATTTAGGATTAAAGTCTATTTTCGTCTCTTTGTAATTACGAAAAGTCTTGAGAGATAGGTTTTGTAGCCACATGATTATCTACCAGGGAATCGCGGAGCTTGTTTACTTTTGGGTAATGAAGTAGGTTTGGATTTGTCTTTTTTAACTCCCTTATTCATCTCCTTGACAAGTTTAGCGATTCGTTCTTTTTCAACTTTATCAGCTTGATATTCCTCTTGCTCCTCAGAAGTAGGTTGTGTCAATAAGATGTCAATGTCCATGTCAGGGATGTCAATTTCATCGCCAATACGAAGTTTTTTACCGCGACGACTTTCTAACTCCCCATTAAAGTAAACAGAATGTTCAGAGAGAAAGGATTTGATAGCTCCTCCGCTATGTGTAATTCCAAGTTCTTTGAGTAGTGCTTGGAGGGTAATAAATTCTTCAAATAATTTGTATTCCATAATTCACCTCAATCTTTGGTATTATACCATATTTTCCTAAAAATAGTGAGAGAAACAGGGAAAAATGTAAGCGATTTTTATTTCAAAAGTGTTACAGGGAACAAGAAAATTTCAGGTTTTCGTGATATAATAGAAGTCTGTATATAAGGAGGTAAATCATGGAGTTAGTGCATGGAATTTCAACACATTTTATCCAATCAAAGAAGTTTAAAACGAACAAAATCACCGTGCGTTTTACCGCTCCATTATCTCTTGATACGATTGCAGGTCGCATGTTGAGTGCGAGTATGCTAGAAACGGCCAACCAGATGTACCCCACTTCTCAAGCTTTGAGAAGACACTTGGCCAGTCTATATGGTACAGATATGTCAACCAATTGTTTTAGAAGAGGGCAAAGCCACATTGTAGAATTGACATTTACTTATGTTCGTGATGAGTTTTTAAGTAGGAAAAATGTGCTAACTGCTCAGGTTTTGGAACTAGTAAAAGAAACTCTTTTTTCACCCGTAGTAATTGATAATGGATTTGATCCAGACTTATTTGAAATTGAGAAAAAGCAATTGCTAGCAAGTTTAGCAGCTGATATGGATGATTCTTTTTATTTTTCACATAAAGAATTAGATAAATTATTTTTTCGTGATGAATGTCTCCAATTGGAATACAGTGATTTACGAAATCGTATTTTAGCTGAAACTCCACAAAGTTCTTATTCTTGTTTCCAAGAATTTTTGTCTAATGATCGAATAGATTTCTTTTTCCTAGGTGATTTTAATGAGGTTGAAATTCTAAATGTATTAGAACCATTTGGTTTTAAAGGTCGAGAAGGTGATGTGAAGGTTCAGTATTGTCAACCTTATTCCAATATCCTTCAGGAAGGTATGGTTCGGAAAAATGTGGGACAATCCATTTTAGAGTTGGGTTATTATTGCTCTGCTGAATATGGTGATGAGCAACATTTACCCATGATTGTAATGAATGGTTTACTGGGTGGATTTGCTCATTCTAAGCTCTTTACAAATGTCCGTGAAAATGCTGGCTTAGCTTATACCATTTCAAGTCAGCTTGATTTATTTAGTGGATTTTTAAGGATGTATGCTGGCATTGATCGAGAAAATCGGAATCAGGCTCGAAAAATGATGAATAATCAACTGCTTGATTTAAAAAAAGGTTATTTTACAGACCTTGAGTTAGAGCAGACCAAGGAAATGATTCGTCGGTCTTTGTTGCTTTCTCAAGATAATCAATCTTCATTGATTGAACGTGCTTACCAAAATGCCCTACTTGGAAAATCTTCAACAGACTTTAAAAGTTGGATTGAAAAACTCGAACAAATTGACAAAGAAGCTATTTGTAGAGCAGCTAATAATATAAAATTACAGGCGATTTACTTTATGGAAGGAATAGAATGACAAAGGTTGTTTTTGAAGAAAAATACTATCCAGCTGTAAAAGAAATGGTTTATCGAACTCGTTTGTCAAATGGATTGACAGTTGCTCTTTTGCCTAAAAAGGAATTTAAAGAGGTTTACGGGAGTGTAACTGTACAGTTTGGTTCGGTAGATATGCTTGTCACAGAAGTTGACGGAGATGTAAAAGAATATCCTGCAGGAATTGCTCATTTTCTTGAACATAAATTATTTGAGAGAGAAGATTCTAGCGACTTGATGTCGGCTTTTACGAGTCTAGGTGCAGATAGTAATGCCTTTACAAGCTTTACAAAAACAAGTTATCTTTTTTCAGCAACGGCCCATTTTTTAGAAAATTTAGACTTACTTGATGAATTGGTAACATCGGCACATTTTACTGAAGATTCCATTTTAAGAGAGCAGGATATTATCCAGCAAGAACGAGAAATGTATCAAGATGATCCAGATTCGTGTTTATTCTTTTCGACTTTAGCGAATTTGTATCCTGGTACACCTTTAGCTACTGATATAGTTGGAAGTGAGGAATCCATTTCCCAAATCAATCTAACTAATTTGCAAGAAAACTTTACAAGGTTTTACAAACCTGTAAATATGTCTCTGTTTTTAGTTGGTAATTTTGATGTGGAGCGAGTACAGGACTATCTTGAAAGAAAAGAACTGAAAGATTCAAATGTTCATGAAGTGGCAAGAGAAAAGTTGCTTTTGCAAGATGTGAAGCAAACAGACAGTATGAGGATGGAAGTATCTTCTCCCAAACTAGCGATTGGAGTTAGAGGTAAGCGAGAAGTTGCTGAAGCGGATTGCTATCGATATCATATTTTATTAAAATTATTGTTTGCAATGATGTTTGGTTGGACTTCGGATCGTTTTCAAAAATTATATGAATCAGGTAAAATAGATGCTTCCTTATCTCTTGAAATTGAAGTAACAAGTCGTTTTCATTTTGTTATGTTGACAATGGATACGAAAGAGCCAGTTGCTTTATCTCATCAATTCAGGAAGGCTATTCGTAATTTTACAAAGGATTTAGATATTACAGAAGATCATTTAGATATTATCAAAAGAGAGATGTTTGGAGAATTTTTCAGTGGCATGAACTCTCTTGAATTTATTGCAACGCAATATGATGCTTTTGAACATGGTGAGACAATTTTTGATTTACCAAAGATTTTACAGGAGATTACTTTAGAGGATGTCCTTGATGCGGGGCATCACTTAATAGATGAAGGGGATATAGTTGATTTTACAATATTCCCATCGTAGTAACCTATCATAAATAGACACTAGAAAGAAGGGATGACAAGTATGAGGAAAAAAACAATTGGTGAGGTTTTACGATTAGCTAGAATCAATCAGGGATTGAGTTTAGATGAATTGCAGAAAAAGACAGAAATTCAGTTGGAGATGTTGGAGGCAATGGAAGCTGATGATTTTGATCAACTTCCTAGTCCATTTTATACTCGTTCTTTTTTGCGAAAGTATGCGTGGGCAGTTGAGCTAGATGAGCGAATTGTCTTAGATGCTTATGATTCTGGGAGCATGATTACTTATGAGGAAGTTGATGTTGATGAAGACGAGTTGACAGGCAGGAGACGTTCCAGTAAGAAAAATAAGACATCATTTTTACCTTTATTTTATTTTATACTTTTTGCACTATCGATTGTAATTTTTGTGACTTATTATGTTTGGAGCTATATCCAGACTCAACCGGAGCGTTCATCTTCATCTAGTTATAGTGTAGTCCAAGCAACAAGCTCGACTAGTTCTGTAACTCCATCTTCAACTAGTAGTAGTTCATCAAGTAATTCTTCGAATACTGAACCAGCTATAACGGTATCGGGTGAAGGAAATCGAGTAGAAGTTGCTTATAAAACGAGTAAAGACACTGCAAAATTGCAATTATCAGTGTCAGATGCTAGAAGTTGGGTTAGTGTTTCAGAAAGTGATCTTGAGGGTGGTGTGACTTTATCACCGGATAATAAAAGTGCGGAAACAACCGTTTCAACTAAAAATCCTGTGACCATTACGTTAGGTGTTGTCAAAGGTGTCGCTTTAACAGTAGATAATCAGACTGTTGATTTATCGAAATTAACAGCTCAAACTGGACAAATCACTGTAACCTTTACTAAAAATTAAGGAAAAACGAATGAAAAAAGAACAAATTCCAAATCTCTTAACAATAGGTCGAATTCTCTTTATACCTATTTTTATCTTTATTTTAACAGTAGGAAATTCGATAGAGAGTCATATGGTAGCAGCTATTATCTTTGCTGTTGCTAGTATTACAGACTATTTAGATGGATATTTAGCTCGTAAATGGAATGTGGTTAGTAATTTTGGTAAATTTGCAGATCCTATGGCGGATAAGCTACTAGTTATGTCGGCTTTTATTATGCTGATTGAGTTAGGAATGGCTCCGGCTTGGATTGTTGCAGTGATTATCTGTCGTGAGTTGGCTGTGACAGGTTTGAGGCTTTTACTGGTTGAAACTGGTGGAACGGTTTTAGCAGCAGCCATGCCTGGAAAAATTAAAACTTTCAGTCAGATGTTTGCGATTATTTTCTTGCTATTACATTGGACTTTGATTGGTCAAGTTCTACTTTATGTAGCCTTGTTTTTCACTATCTACTCTGGCTATGATTATTTCAAGGGTAGTGCCTATGTATTTAAAGGGACATTTGGTTCGAAATGAAATCAATAATTGATGTAAAAAATCTTTCCTTTCGCTATAAGGAAAGTCAGGAATACTATGATGTGAAGGATATTACGTTTCACGTGAAACGTGGAGAATGGCTTTCGATTGTAGGGCATAATGGTAGTGGTAAATCAACGACTGTTCGGTTAATTGATGGCTTACTGGAAGCAGAATCTGGAGAGATTGTAATTGATGGTCAACAGTTGACTGAGGAAAATGTTTGGGATATACGTCGTCAAATAGGTATGGTTTTTCAAAATCCAGACAATCAATTTGTTGGAGCGACTGTTGAAGATGACGTTGCCTTTGGTTTGGAAAATCAGGGCCTTTCTCGTCAAGAAATGAAAAAGAGAGTGGAGGAAGCTCTGGCTTTAGTTGGCATGTTGGACTTTAAAAAGAGAGAGCCAGCACGTCTATCAGGTGGCCAAAAGCAACGTGTGGCTATTGCAGGTGTTGTAGCTCTAAGACCAGCTATTTTAATCCTAGATGAAGCAACGAGTATGTTGGATCCTGAGGGGCGTAGAGAACTGATTGAGACAGTAAAAGGAATTCGAAAAGATTATGATATGACGGTCATTTCCATTACACATGATTTGGAAGAAGTTGCCATGAGTGATCGCGTATTGGTCATGAAAAAAGGATCAATTGAATCAACTAGTAGTCCAAGAGAGCTTTTCTCTCGAAATGATTTAGATCAAATTGGATTAGACGATCCTTTTGCCAATCAATTAAAACATTCTTTGAGCCAGAATGGCTATGATTTGCCTGGAAATTATTTGACAGAAAGTGAGCTAGAGGATAAACTATGGGAATTGCTCTAGAAAATGTGAGTTTTACATATCAAGAAGGGACTCCCTTAGCTTCAGCAGCTTTGTTGGATGTTTCTTTGACGATTGAAGATGGTTCTTATACGGCTTTAATTGGGCATACAGGTAGCGGTAAATCAACTATTTTACAACTCTTAAATGGTTTATTGGTGCCAAGTCAAGGGAGTGTGCGAGTTTTTGATACCTTAATCACTTCGACTTCTAAAAACAAAGATATTCGTCAAATTAGAAAACAGGTTGGCTTGGTATTTCAGTTTGCTGAAAATCAGATCTTTGAAGAAACAGTTTTGAAGGACGTTGCTTTTGGACCACAAAATTTTGGAGTTTCTGAAGAAGATGCGGAGCAGATTGCGCGTGAGAAACTGGCTTTGGTTGGAATTGATGAATCACTTTTTGATCGTAGTCCGTTTGAGTTGTCAGGTGGACAAATGAGACGTGTCGCAATTGCAGGCATACTTGCCATGGAGCCAGCTATATTAGTCTTAGATGAGCCAACAGCTGGCCTAGATCCTCTAGGTAGAAAAGAGTTGATGAATTTGTTCAAAAAACTCCACCGGTCAGGGATGACCATTGTCTTAGTCACGCATTTGATGGATGATGTTGCTGAATATGCGAATCAAGTCTATGTGATGGAAAAGGGACGTTTAGTGAAGGGTGGCAAACCAAGTGATGTCTTTCAAGATGTTGTTTTTATGGAAGAAGTTCAGTTGGGAGTACCTAAGATTACAGCTTTTTGTAAACGATTGGTTGATAGAGGCGTGGCATTTAAACGATTACCGATTAAGATAGAGGAGTTCAAGGAGTCGCTAAATGGATAGTATGATTTTGGGGCGTTATATCCCAGGGGATTCGATTGTTCACCGGTTGGACCCACGTAGTAAATTACTGGCTATGATGCTACTGATTTTGATCGTTTTTTGGGCTAATAATCCTTTGACGAATCTAATTCTTTTTATAGCGACAGGGATATTTATTGCCTTGTCAGGAGTATCTCTTTCATTCTTTATTCAGGGCTTGAAATCTATGTTTTTCTTGATTGCCTTCACAACTATTTTTCAACTATTTTTCATTTCTAATGGGAATGTTTTATTTGAGTTTTCGTTTGTGAGAATCACGGATTATGCTTTGCAACAAGCTGGAATTATTTTTTGTCGCTTTGTATTGATTATTTTCTTTTCAACTTTGTTAACCTTAACGACCATGCCCTTAAGTTTGGCATCAGCTGTCGAAGCTTTGTTAGCGCCTTTAAAGCGTGTGAAAGTTCCAGTTCATGAAATCGGTTTGATGCTGTCTATGAGTTTGCGTTTTGTCCCAACCTTGATGGATGATACGACGCGGATTATGAATGCACAGAAAGCGCGTGGAGTGGATTTTGGAGAAGGAAGTATTGTTCAAAAGGTGAAGGCTATGATTCCCATTTTGATTCCTCTTTTTGCGACAAGTTTAAAACGTGCGGATTCCTTGGCTATTGCTATGGAAGCGCGTGGTTATCAGGGGGGAAAAGGCAGAAGTCAATACCGACAACTGAAATGGACTCGAAAGGATACGCTGACCATTATTGTTATTCTCGTACTTGGTTGTTGCTTATTTTTCTTAAAATCTTAGTAGCTTTCAGGAATTAATAAAAAAGTTACTGTAACAGTTTTTGATATAAAGGTAGGAATATGAACCGTTTTAAAAAATCAAAATATGTCATTATTGTTTTTGTCACTGTTCTGCTTGTCTCAGCTCTCTTAGCGACGACTTATTCAAGTACAATTGTGACAAAATTAGGAGATGGAATCTCATTGGTTGATAGGGTTGTGCAAAAACCTTTTCAGTTGTTTGATTCTGTCAAATCAGATTTGGCTCATTTGACACGAACATATAATGAAAATGAAAGTTTGAAGAAACAGATTTACCAATTAGAAGTTAAATCGAATGAGGCGGAAAGTTTAAAGACAGAAAATGAACAACTGCGCCAATTGCTTGATATGAAGTCTAAATTGCAAGCCACAAAGACTTTGGCAGCAGATGTTATTACGCGTTCTCCGGTATCTTGGAAGCAGGAATTGACTCTAGATGCAGGCAAATCAAAAGGGGCTTCTGAGAACATGTTAGCTATTGCAAATGGTGGTTTGATTGGGAGCGTTTCGAAAGTAGAGGAGAACTCTACCATGGTCAACCTTCTGACAAATACGGAAAATGCTGATAAGATTTCTGTTAAAATTCAACACGGCACTACCACAATTTATGGAATTATTGTTGGCTACGACAAGGAAAATGAAGTTCTTAAAATTAGCCAATTAAATAGCAATAGCGATATTAGTACAGGCGATAAGGTGACAACGGGGGGATTAGGAAACTTTAACGTTGCTGATATTCCTGTTGGTGAAGTGGTTGCCACAACGCATAGTACAGACTATTTGACACGAGAAGTAACTGTTAAATTGAGTGCAGATACTCATAATGTAGATGTGATAGAATTAGTGGGGAATTCATAATGAGACAGTTGAAACGGGTTGGAGTGTTTTTATTGCTTCCTTTCTTTGTTCTAATTGATGCCCATATTAGCCAGCTTCTGGGCTCATTTTTCCCCCATGTATATTTGGCTAGTCATTTTCTGTTTTTGTTTCTTTTATTCGAGACGATTGAAGTATCAGAGTATTTCTATTTAGCTTATTGTTTTGTAGTTGGTTTGGTTTATGACATTTACTTTTTCCACTTGATTGGAATTGCGACTCTGTTGTTCGTCTTGTTGGGGGTATTTCTCCATAAATTTAATAGTGTTATTTTATTGAATCGTTGGACGAGAATGTTAGCAATTATTGTCATGACTTTTCTATTTGAAATGGGAGCTTACATACTTGCAATAGCGGTAGGTTTAACTGTGGATAGTATGTCTTTATTCATAGTCTATAGTTTAGTTCCATCAATGATTTTGAACCTTATATGGATGATTATTTTTCAGTTTATTTTTGAAAAATTTTACCTATAAGAAAGAAATAAAAATGTAACAAAGGCGTAATATTCATTAGGCCTTTTTTTGGTATACTAGTAATGTCTTTAAAAGAAGGAGTATCTACGCAATATGAAGAAAAAAATCTTAGCGTCACTTTTACTAAGTACAGTAATGGTTTCTCAAGTAGCTGTTTTAACAACTGCGCATGCAGAAACTACTGATGACAAAATTGCTGCTCAAGATAATAAAATTAGTAACTTAACAGCACAACAACAAGAAGCCCAAAAACAAGTTGATCAAATTCAGGAGCAAGTATCTGCTATTCAAACAGAGCAATCAAACTTGCAATCTGAAAATGATAGACTACAAGCAGAATCTAAAAAGCTTGAGGGTGAAATTACAGAACTTTCTAAGAATATTGTATCTCGTAATGATTCATTGCAAAAACAAGCTCGTAGTGCTCAAACAAATGGAGCTGCAACAAACTACATCAATACAATTGTAAATTCAAAATCAATTACAGAAGCTATCTCACGTGTTGCTGCAATGAGTGAGATTGTATCTGCAAACAACAAGATGTTGGAACAACAAAAAGCAGATAAAAAAGCTATTTCTGAAAAACAAGTAGCAAATAATGATGCTATCAATACAGTTATTGCAAATCAGCAAAAACTAGCTGATGATGCTCAAACATTGACAACTAAACAAGCTGAGTTGAAAGCTGCAGAATTGAATCTTGCTGCTGAGAAGGCTACTGCAGAGGATGAAAAAGCAAGTTTACTTGAGAAAAAAGCTGCAGCGGAAGCGGAAGCTAAAGCAGCTGCAGAAGCAGAAGCTGCTTATAAAGCTAAACAAGCAAGTCAACAACAAACAGTCGTTGCTTCTGGAAATACAACTTTTACAGCAGAAGTTCAAGCAGTATCTAGCTCATCTGAATCATCTTCAAGTTACGCACCTGCATCAGTAAAACATCGTCCAACATACAGTACAAATGCTTCAAGTTATCCAACTGGTGAGTGTACATGGGGAGCTAAAACCTTGGCCCCTTGGGCTGGAGACTACTGGGGTAATGGAGCACAGTGGGCTACAAGTGCAGCTGCAGCAGGATTCCGTACAGGATCTACACCTCAAGTTGGCGCGATTGCATGTTGGAATGACGGTGGATATGGACACGTAGCAGTAGTTACAGCTGTTTCATCATCAACAAGTATCCAAGTATCTGAATCAAACTATGGTGGAAATCGTACAATCGGAAATAAACGTGGATGGTTCAATCCTACTACAACTTCAGAAGGTTTTGTAACATATATCTATCCAAACTAATGAATGAAACGAAGAGGCTCTATTCGAGTCTCTTTTATGATTTATATAGTTAACTTACTTTAAAAATCTACTAAAACAGCTTGAAAATATTGAAAAAGTATGGTAAAATGAAACTTGTCGTGTGAACGATAATACTCATTCTTGATGAATTGTGAAACAGTTGCCCTTGGGTCGTTTTGCGAGTTGAAGTCAAGAAGAGGAAAAAAACAAAAAGGAGAAATACTCATGGCAGTAATTTCAATGAAACAACTTCTTGAGGCTGGTGTACACTTTGGTCACCAAACTCGTCGCTGGAACCCTAAGATGGCTAAGTACATCTTCACTGAGCGTAACGGAATCCACGTTATCGACTTGCAACAAACTGTAAAATACGCTGACCAAGCATACGACTTCATGCGTGATGCAGCAGCTAACGATGCAGTTGTATTGTTTGTTGGTACTAAGAAACAAGCAGCTGATGCAGTTGCTGAAGAAGCAGTACGTTCAGGTCAATACTTCATCAACCACCGTTGGTTGGGTGGAACTCTTACAAACTGGGGAACAATCCAAAAACGTATCGCTCGTTTGAAAGAAATCAAACGTATGGAAGAAGATGGAACTTTCGAAGTTCTTCCTAAGAAAGAAGTTGCACTTCTTAACAAACAACGTGCACGTCTTGAAAAATTCTTGGGTGGTATCGAAGATATGCCTCGTATTCCAGATGTGATGTACGTAGTTGACCCACATAAAGAGCAAATCGCTGTTAAAGAAGCTAAAAAATTGGGAATCCCAGTTGTAGCGATGGTTGACACAAACACTGATCCAGATGATATCGATGTAATCATCCCAGCTAACGATGACGCTATCCGCGCTGTTAAATTGATTACAGCTAAATTGGCTGACGCTATCATCGAAGGACGTCAGGGTGAAGATGCAGCAGCGGTTGAAGCAGAATTTGCAGCTTCAGAAACTCAAGCAGATTCAATTGAAGAAATCGTTGAAGTTGTAGAAGGCGACAACGCTTAATTCATATAAATAGTAATTACCTAGGAGGGCGGGGCTTAGCCCGGCTCTCCTATTTTTAAAAAATATAGGAGAATCAAAATGGCAGAAATTACAGCTAAACTTGTAAAAGAGTTGCGTGAAAAATCTGGTGCCGGTGTTATGGACGCTAAAAAAGCGCTTGTAGAAACAGACGGTGACATCGAAAAAGCGATTGAATTGCTTCGTGAAAAAGGTATGGCTAAGGCAGCTAAGAAAGCTGATCGTGTTGCTGCAGAAGGTTTGACTGGTGTTTATGTTAACGGTAATGTTGCAGCAGTTATTGAAGTAAACGCTGAAACTGACTTCGTTGCGAAAAACGCTCAATTCGTTGAATTGGTAAATACTACAGCTAAAGTTATTGCCGAAGGAAAACCTGCTAACAATGAAGAAGCTCTTGCTTTGACAATGCCTTCAGGTGAAACTCTTGAAGCTGCATACGTATCTGCAACAGCAACTATCGGAGAAAAAATCTCATTCCGTCGCTTTGCATTGATTGAAAAAACAGACGCACAACACTTTGGAGCTTACCAACATAACGGTGGACGTATCGGTGTTATTTCAGTTGTTGAAGGTGGAGACGAAGCTCTTGCTAAACAATTGTCAATGCATATCGCAGCGATGAAACCAACAGTTCTTTCTTATAAAGAATTGGATGAGCAATTCGTTAAAGATGAGTTGGCACAATTGAACCACGTTATCGACCAAGACAACGAAAGCCGTGCAATGGTTAATAAACCAGCTCTTCCACACTTGAAATATGGATCAAAAGCACAATTGACTGATGAAGTAATTGCGCAAGCTGAAGCTGATATCAAAGCTGAGTTGGCTGCAGAAGGCAAACCAGAAAAAATCTGGGATAAAATCATCCCAGGTAAAATGGATCGCTTCATGCTTGACAACACTAAAGTTGACCAAGCTTACACACTTCTTGCACAAGTTTACATCATGGATGACAGCAAGACAGTTGAAGCATACCTTGAATCAGTTAACGCTTCAGTAGTTGAGTTCGCTCGCTTTGAAGTTGGTGAAGGTATTGAGAAAGCTGCAAACGACTTTGAAGCTGAAGTTGCAGCTACAATGGCAGCAGCCTTGAATAACTAATAATAAAAAGGGAAGCCAAATTGCTTCCTTTTTTCTATGCAGTCGATCTTTATAGGGACTTTTAAGGTATAAATAAAAAGCCCTATAATAAGGGCTAAGTGTATTTAGGAGACTACACTTCAAATTCATAGAGTGCTGTAGAGAGATAACGTTCACCGTTATCTGGTGCTAGAGCAAGAACTTTTTTACCTGTACCTAATTTCTTGGCAACCTCTATGGCTCCATAGATAGCTGCAGCTGAAGAAATACCAACAAGGAAGCCTTCTTTTCCACCAATTTCACGTCCAAGTGCGAGAGCATCGTCTGATGTTACACGAACGATACCATCATAGGCTTTAGTATCAAGTGTATCAGGAATAAATCCAGCTGAGATACCTTGAATTTTGTGTGGTCCAGGTTTTTCACCAGATAGAATAGCAGATTCGTCTGCTTCTACTGCAAAAACTTGAATGTTAGAATTTGCTGATTTGAGTGCATGAGAAACACCAGAAATTGTTCCACCGGTACCAACTCCAGCAACAAAGGCATCTAATCCATCTTTACCGAAAGCAGCTAGTATCTCAGCTCCTGTTGTTCTTTCGTGTACTTCTGGATTAGCTGGATTGTCAAACTGAAGAGGAAGGAAACCATCACGTTCAGCAGCGATTTCTTGGGCCTTGGCAATAGCACCTTTCATTCCTTCGCTACCAGGAGTGAGGACGAGTTCAGCGCCATAGGCTTGGATAATCTTACGACGTTCTACACTCATAGTTTCAGGCATAACGATGACGACTTTATACCCTTTAGCAGCACCTACCCATGACAGTCCAATACCAGTGTTTCCACTTGTTGCTTCAACAATGGTAGCACCCGGTTTTAGAATACCGTCTTGTTCAGCTTTTTCAATCATGCTAAGAGCAATACGGTCTTTTACAGAAGAACCAGGGTTAAATGCTTCAAGTTTTACATAGACATCTGCAGCACCTTCTGGCACAATATTGTTGAGTTTAACAATCGGAGTTTGACCGATTAATTCAGTAATGTTGTTATAAATAGACATATGAATACCTCTTTGTATAAGATATCTCTAGTATAACGCTATCTATACCATTTGTAAAATATAGAAATCCTATCGAAGTGATAGGATTTTTTTATATCACAGGTTTAAGCCATTAATTTTCAACCGATTGTGATAAGCTAATTCTAATAAATAGGTGTAAAGTGGAACGATATCCGTTTTCTTTTTGAATTGCTTCATTTTCTAGTAGGTCTTGTCAAACATCTTTTTATTTTGTTAATTGAAGTAGCGGTGAGAATGTCAGTGAAACACGGCATTATCCATTGTTTACACTAAGTTTACAGGAATTTCAACTTCGCGTAAACCTTGGTCAGTTAAAGTGACCTTTCCATTAAAAAACTCTACAAGTGCAGCTTTAATAGTTTCTTTTTCTTCTTTATCAACATAAATCATCGTATCGACTTGATCTGTAAAATTTGTATCCAGCTCCATGAGATTATGTTCTTTAAGGAAGTTACTGTACTCTTGGTACTGAGCGTAGGACATTTGAATAGCAATGCCAGCCTGTTCCTTTATTTCAATGATGCCAATTTCTTTGACAGCTAAGGCGACACTGCCGGCGTAAGCACGAATCAATCCTCCAGCGCCTAGCTTAATGCCACCAAAGTAGCGTGTTACGACCACACAGACATTGGTGAGGTTGTGATTTTCTAGTACCCCAAGCATGGGAACGCCAGCAGTACCACTAGGCTCACCATCATCACTTGTACGTTTGATTTCACTACGTTCTCCAATAATAAAAGCAGAGCAGTTATGCGTCGCTTTGTAGTGTTCTTTTTTGATGGTGGTAATGAAGTCACGAGCCTCTTCTTCGCTATAAACACGCTTGGCATGACAGATAAAGCGTGATTTTTTGATTTCTTCTTGGACTTGACCGTCCTCTTTAATTGTTCTAAATTCCATGATTTAATTGTACTAAAAAATCATCTAAAGCGCTAGATTTTTACGAATAAAGAAGTATGAAAGTAAATCCAAATTATCTCGGACGTTTGTTTACGGAGAATGAATTAACTGAAGAAGAACGTCAGTTGGCAGAGAAACTTCCAGCAATGAGAAAGGAGAAGGGGAAACTTGTCTGTCAACGTTGTAATAGTACTATTCTAGAAGAATGGTATTTGCCCATCGGTGCTTACTATTGTCGAGAGTGCTTGCCGATGAAGCGAGTCAGGAGTGACCAAGCTTTATACTATTTTCCGCAGGAGGATTTTCCTAAACAGGATGTTCTTAAATGGCGTGGTCAATTAACTCCTTTTCAAGAGAAGGTGTCAGAGGGACTGATTCAAGCAGTAGACAAGCAAGAGCCAACTTTAGTTCATGCGGTGACAGGGGCTGGAAAGACAGAAATGATTTATCAAGTTGTGGCTAAGGTGATTAATAGGGGTGGTGCAGTTTGTTTGGCCAGTCCTCGCATAGATGTTTGTTTGGAGCTGTACAAGCGCCTGCAAGATGATTTTGCTTGCGAGATAGCTCTTCTACATGGAGAATCAGAACCGTACTTCCGAACCCCATTAGTTGTTGCGACGACTCATCAGTTATTGAAATTTTATCAAGCTTTTGATTTGCTGATAGTGGATGAAGTAGATGCCTTTCCATATGTTGACAATCCAACGCTTTACCATGCTGTCAAGAATAGTGTAAAGGAAAATGGGCTGAGAATCTTTTTAACAGCGACTTCGACAGATGAGTTAGATAGGAAAGTCTGTTTAGGAGAATTAAAAAGATTGAGCTTACCTAGACGATTCCATGGGAATCCATTGATTATTCCTAAGCCAGTTTGGTTATCGGATTTTAATTGCTATTTGGATAAAAATCGTTTGTCACCAAAGTTAAAGACTTATATTGAGAAACAGAGAAAGACAGCTTATCCGTTACTCATTTTTGCATCAGAAATTAAGAAAGGAGAGCAACTAAAAGAAATCTTACAGGAGCAATTTCCAAATGAGAAAATTGGCTTTGTATCTTCTATCACAGAAAATCGATTAGAGCAGGTACAAGCTTTTCGAGATGGGGTGCTGACTATACTCATCAGCACAACTATTCTAGAGCGTGGTGTTACTTTTCCTTGTGTGGATGTTTTCGTAGTAGAGGCCAATCATCGTCTGTTTACCAAGTCTAGTTTAATACAGATTGGAGGACGTGTCGGTCGGAGTATGGACAGACCGACAGGAGATTTGCTTTTTTTCCATGATGGATTAAATACTTCAATCAAGAAGGCAATTAAGGAAATTCAGCAGATGAACAAGGAGGCGGGGCTATGAAGTGCTTATTGTGTGGGCAGACTATGAAGGCTGTTTTAACTTTTAGTAGTCTCTTACTTCTGAGGAATGATGTTTCCTGTCTTTGTTTAGATTGTGATTCTACTTTTGAGAAAATTGGAGAAGAGCACTGTCCAAACTGTATGAAAACAGGTTTGTCAACAAAGTGTCAAGATTGTCAATTTTGGTGTAAAGAAGGAGTTGAGGTCAGTCATAGAGGGATTTTTACTTACAATCAAGCTATGAAGGATTTTTTCAGTCGGTATAAGTTTGATGGAGACTTCCTTTTAAGAAAAGTGTTCGCTTCATTTTTAAGTGAGGAGTTAAAAAAGTACAAAGAGTATCAATTTGTCGTAATTCCCCTAAGTCCTGAAAGATTACTTGAGAGGGGATTTAATCAGGTTGAAGGTTTAGTTGAAGCAGCAGGTTTCAAGTATCTGGATCTATTAGAGAAAAGAGAAGAGAGAGCTAGTTCTTCTAAAAGTCGCTCAGAACGTTTGGCGACAGAACTTCCGTTCTTTATTAAAAGTGAAGTCACTATTCCTAAAAAAATCTTACTTATAGATGATATTTATACTACAGGAACAACTATAAATCGTGTGAAGAAACTGCTGGAATATGCTGGTGCTAAGGATGTAAAAACATTTTCCCTTGTAAGATGAGGAAAAAATTTGCAAAAATAAAATGAAAGCGTTATAATGAAATCAGAAAAACAAAAATGTTTAGAAAGAAGGTACTCATATGATTAAATATAGTATCCGTGGTGAAAACCTAGAAGTAACAGAAGCAATTCGTGATTATGTAGTTTCTAAACTCGAAAAGATCGAAAAGTATTTTCAAGCTGAACAAGAGTTGGATGCTCGAGTTAACTTGAAGGTGTATCGTGAAAAAACTGCTAAAGTGGAAGTGACAATTCCACTTGGTTCAATTACTCTTCGTGCAGAAGATGTGTCCCAAGATATGTATGGTTCAATTGACCTTGTAACCGATAAAATTGAACGTCAGATTCGTAAAAATAAAACAAAAATCGAGCGTAAAAATAAAAATAAGGTAGCAACTAGTCAATTATTTACAGATGCTTTGGTGGAAGATCCAAATGTTGTCCAGTCTAGAGTTGTTCGTTCAAAACAAATTGATTTAAAACCAATGGATTTGGAAGAAGCTATTCTACAAATGGATTTGCTGGGACATGATTTCTTTATCTATGTGGATGTTGAAGATCAAACAACCAATGTGATTTATCGTCGTGAAGATGGAGAAATTGGTTTGTTAGAAGTTAAAGAATCTTAATTTCAATATGTGTAAAGGAAGGTTTACTGAATTGTAAACCTCCTTTTTCTTAAATTGATAGAATTACTGATTACACTTTTAAAAAGTCGCTTTTTGGTGGTTATTATGGTATAATGGGTGCCAAGAGGTTTGGAATGAAAAAATTTTATGTAAGTCCTATTTTCCCCTTAATATTAGGAATAGTGGCGTTCGGAGTGCTATCTGTGCAACTTGTTTTTGTAACGAATACACTGGTAACGCTATTTCTTTTGCTACTTATTTTGGGTTCATATATTTTATTGTTCATCCATCAGAGAGACTACTACTCAAGGAGTGAAGTAGAACAAATCCAGTATGTAAACCACCAAGCTGAAGAAAGTTTGACAACCTTGTTAGAACAGATGCCTGTTGGAGTTATTAAATTAGACTTGTCGTCAGGTGAAGTTGAATGGTTTAATCCTTATGCTGAATTGATTTTGACTAATGAAGTGGGCGAGATTGATGTTGCATTAATTCAAACAATTATCAAGGCTTCTGTGGGGAATCCAGGTTCTTATGCCACCTTGGGTGAGACTCGCTATTCGGTTCATATGGACAAGGTGTCTGGAGTTCTTTACTTCTTTGATGTGTCTGGAGAATACGAAGCGACTGTTGAGTTAGTAACGAGTCGACCTGTGATTGGGATCGTTTCCGTTGACAACTATGATGATTTAGAAGATGAAACATCGGAGTCTGATATCAGTCATATCAATAGTTTTGTAGCCAATTTTGTTTCAGAATTTGCTGGGAAGCATGCCATGTTCTCCCGTCGAGTGAGTATGGACCGTTTTTATTTATTTACAGACTACACGGTGCTTGAGGGATTGATGAATGATAAATTTTCTGTTATCGATGCTTTCAGAGAAGAGTCGAAACAGAGACAGTTGCCTTTGACCTTAAGTATGGGATTTTCTTATGGTGATGGAAATCATGATGAGATAGGGAAAGTTGCTTTGCTCAACTTGAACTTGGCTGAAGTACGTGGTGGCGACCAAGTGGTTGTCAAGGAAAACGATGAAACGAAAAATCCAGTTTATTTTGGTGGTGGATCTGCTGCCTCAATCAAACGTACACGGACTCGTACGCGTGCTATGATGACGGCTATTTCAGATAAGATTCGTAGTGTGGATCAGGTTTTTGTAGTTGGTCACAAAAATCTAGATATGGATGCTTTGGGTTCTGCTGTAGGCATGCAGTTGTTTGCGAGCAATGTGACTCAAAATAACTATGCTATTTATGACGAAGAACAAATGTCGCCGGATATTGAACGAGCTGTTTCATTCTTAGAAAAAGAAGGAGTTACAAAGTTGTTGTCTGTTAAGGACGCAATGGGGATGGTGACCAATCGTTCTTTGTTGATTCTTGTTGACCATTCAAAGACAGCTTTAACTTTATCAAAAGAATTTTATGATTTGTTTACTCAAACCATCGTCATCGACCACCACAGAAGGGATCAGGATTTCCCAGATAATGCAGTTATCACTTATATCGAAAGTGGTGCAAGCAGTGCCAGTGAGTTGGTAACGGAATTGATTCAGTTCCAGAATTCTAAGAAAAATCGTTTGAGTCGTATGCAAGCAAGTGTCTTGATGGCTGGTATGATGTTGGATACTAAAAATTTCACCTCACGAGTGACTAGTCGGACATTTGATGTTGCTAGCTATCTCAGAACGCGCGGAAGCGATAGTATTGCTATCCAGGAAATCGCTGCGACGGATTTTGAAGAATATCGTGAGGTCAATGAACTTATTTTACAGGGGCGTAAATTAGGTTCAGATGTATTGATAGCAGAGGCTACGGACTCGAAATGCTATGATACAGTTGTTATTAGTAAGGCAGCAGATGCCCTATTAGCTATGTCAGGTATTGAAGCGAGTTTTGTTCTTGCGAAGAATACACAAGGATTTATCTCTATCTCAGCTCGCAGTCGTAGTAAGCTGAATGTACAACGGATAATGGAAGAGCTGGGAGGTGGAGGCCACTTTAATTTGGCAGCAGCTCAAATTAAGGATTCAACCTTGTCAGAAGCAGGTGAAAAACTGACAGAAATTGTATTAAATGAAATAAAGGAAAAGGAGAAAGAAGAATGAAAGTAATCTTTTTAGCAGATGTTAAAGGAAAAGGTAAAAAAGGCGAAATTAAGGAAGTGCCAACAGGGTATGCGCAAAACTTTCTTATCAAAAAGAATCTAGCCAAAGAAGCGACTGCTCAAGCTGTAGGTGAACTTCGTGGTAAACAAAAATCTGAAGAAAAAGCTCACGCTGAGATGATTGCAGAAGCAAAAACAATTAAAGCCCAACTAGAAGCAGAGAAAACTATTGTAGAATTTGTTGAAAAGGTTGGTCCAGATGGTCGTACCTTTGGTTCCATTACCAATAAGAAAATTGCAGAAGAATTGCAAAAGCAATTTGGAATTAAGATTGATAAACGTCATATCCAAGTACAAGCTCCGATTCGAGCAGTTGGTTTGATTGATGTACCAGTGAAAATCTATCAAGATATTACAAGTGTAATCAATCTTCGTGTGAAAGAAGGGTAAATTTACACTTTCTTGACAAGATTGTAAAAGGAAGGGAAGTCTGATGGCAGAAGTAGAAGAGTTACGAGTACAACCTCAAGATATCTTAGCTGAGCAATCCGTTTTAGGGGCTATCTTTATTGACGAGAGTAAGCTTGTTTTTGTGCGAGAATATATTGAGTCTCGGGACTTTTTTAAGTATGCCCATCGTTTGATTTTCCAAGCTATGGTCGACTTATCCGATCGTGGCGATGCTATAGATGCAACAACGGTTCGTACCATTCTTGATAATCAAGGTGATTTACAGAATATTGGTGGCCTGTCTTACTTGGTTGAGATTGTCAATTCTGTGCCAACTTCTGCTAATGCGGAGTATTATGCTAAGATTGTTGCAGAGAAGGCCATGCTACGTCGATTAATCTCCAAGTTGACAGAGTCTGTCAATCAAGCTTACGAGGCTTCGCAACCAGCTGATGAAATCATTGCTCAGGCAGAAAAAGGCCTGATTGATGTCAGCGAAAATGCTAATCGAAGTGGATTTAAGAACATTCGAGATGTGTTGAATATCAACTTTGGAAATCTGGAAGCTCGCTCGCAACAAACGACCGATATTACAGGTATTGCGACAGGCTATCGTGACTTGGATCATATGACGACTGGACTTCATGAGGAGGAGTTGATTATCCTAGCAGCCCGTCCAGCGGTTGGTAAGACAGCTTTTGCCTTGAATATTGCTCAGAACATTGGGACTAAGTTGGACAAAACGGTTGCTATCTTTTCGCTCGAAATGGGTGCAGAGAGTCTAGTAGACCGTATGCTTGCGGCAGAAGGGTTGGTAGAGTCGCATTCTATCCGTACGGGTCAATTGACTGATGAGGAGTGGCAAAAATATACCATTGCTCAAGGGAACCTAGCTAATGCAAGTATCTATATCGATGATACGCCAGGGATTCGGATTACAGAGATTCGCTCTCGTTCTCGTAAATTGGCTCAAGAAACTGGAAATCTTGGTTTGATTTTAATAGACTATTTGCAGCTTATCACGGGAACTGGTCGGGAAAATCGTCAACAAGAGGTTTCAGAAATTTCACGTCAGTTGAAAATTTTAGCTAAGGAACTGAAGGTTCCAGTAATCGCTTTAAGTCAGCTTTCTCGTGGTGTAGAACAACGTCAGGATAAGAGACCGGTCTTGTCTGACATTCGTGAATCTGGGTCTATTGAGCAGGACGCTGATATCGTAGCCTTTCTTTATCGCGACGACTACTATGAGCGTGGTGGTGAAGAAGAGGAAGGCATACCAAATAATAAGGTAGAAGTTATTATCGAGAAAAACCGTAGTGGAGCTCGTGGAACGGTGGAATTAATTTTCCAAAAAGAATACAATAAATTTTCAAGTATCTCAAAGAGGGAGGCATAAGATGTCAGATGCATTTACAGATGTAGCCAAGATGAAAAAAATAAAAGAAGAAATCAAGGCACATGAGGGACAAGTCGTAGAAATGACTTTGGAGAATGGTCGTAAGCGCCAAAAAAATAGATTGGGTAAGCTAATTGAGGTTTATCCATCCCTATTTATCGTTGAATTTGGGAACGTTGAAGGAGATAAACAAGCTAATGTTTACGTTGAATCCTTTACTTACTCAGATATCCTTACAGAAAAGAATTTGATTCATTATCTTGACTAAAGTGAGAAATTTTCTCACTTTTTCTTTTTTTCTCCGAATAGTTTAAGTGAAGGTAATCTTCGATTTATATTATTTTTCAAGGAGGAAGAATGAAAATTTCACCATTTAAAGTAGCAGAGACAAGATTTTCTTTTAGAAAATCAGCTAAAAAGGTTGTTCCCTTTTTAGTAGTAGGATTGATGTTAGCAGCGGGTAATAGTGTATATGCCTATTCCGGAGGAAATGGATCAATTGCGCGTGGGGATGATTATCCTGCTCATTATAAAAATGGGAGCCAGGAGATTGATAAGTGGCGCATGTATTCTCGTCAATGTACTTCTTTTGCAGCCTTTCGTTTGAGTAATGTCAATGGTTTTGAGATTCCGGCTGCTTATGGGAATGCGAATGAATGGGGCTATCGTGCTCGTCGTGAAGGCTATCGTGTAGATAATAGACCAGCGATTGGCTCCATTGCTTGGTCGACTGTAGGAACTTATGGTCATGTTGCCTGGGTGTCAAATGTAATAGGAGATGAGATTGAGATTGAAGAATACAATTATGGAATAAGGGAATCTTACAATAAGCGCGTCGTGAAGGCGAATACTATGACTGGTTTTATTCATTTTAAAGATTTAGCTGGTGGCAGTGTTGGGAATAGTCAATCCTCAGTTTCAACAGGAGGAACACATTATTTTAAGACTAAGGCTGCTATCAAAAATCAGCCTCTAGCTAGCGCAACTGCGATTGATTACTATTATCCTGGGGAGAATGTTCATTATGATCAAATTCTCGAAAAAGACGGATACAAGTGGTTGAGTTATACGGCTTATAATGGAAGTCGTCGCTATATCCAGCTAGAGGGATTGACTTCTTCACAGAATTATCAGAATCAATCAGGAAATAGCTCTAACTATGGATCCAATAACAGTTCAACTGTCGGTTGGAAGAAAATAAATGGTAGTTGGTATCATTTTAAATCAAATGGGTCTAAATCAACAGGCTGGCTGAAAGATGGTTCTAGTTGGTATTATTTGAAATCATCTGGTGAAATGCAGACAGGCTGGTTAAAGGAAAATGGTCTGTGGTATTATTTAGATAGTTCAGGTGCAATGAAAACGGGCTGGTACCAAGTATCTGGTAAGTGGTATTATTCTTACTCTTCAGGCGCCTTAGCTGTCAATACGACAGTGGATGGCTACAGAGTAAATAGTGATGGAGTACGAGTATAGAAAATTGGAGTAGGAAAATTTCCTACTCTTTTCTGTAAGCAGTTTCCTTGACATTTTTTTGTTTTACGCTATCATATGTCCATATAATATATGGGAGTCTGTGTACAGTCTGAGAGGAAGTGTTAAACTTCGACCGCACCTGATCTGGGTAATGCCAGCGTAGGGAACGATACTTAGTCTATTATTGACCTTTTCCATATATGGTAAAGGTTTTTCTTGTTGTCAAAGGAAAACGAGAAGAGGAGGTTCTTATGAAAGCAAGCATTGCCTTGCAAGTTTTACCCCTATCACAGGGAATTGATCGGATTGCTGTTATCGATCAAGTCATTGCTTATCTGAAAGCTCAAGAAGTGACTATGGTGGTGACACCATTTGAAACGGTCTTGGAAGGGGAGTTTGATGAGCTTATGCGCATTCTCAAAGAAGCGCTAGAGGTGGCAGGGCAGGAGGCAGATAATGTCTTTGCTAATGTCAAAATAAATGTAGGAGAGATTTTAAGTATTGATGAGAAACTTGAAAAGTATACTGAGACGACACATTAGTCTATTGGGCTTTCTAGGGGTCTTGTCAATCTGGCAGCTAGCAGGTTTTCTTAAACTTCTCCCCAAGTTTATCCTGCCGACACCTCTTGAAATTCTCCAGGCCTTTGTGCGTGATAGAGAATTTCTCTGGCACCATAGCTGGGCGACCTTGAGAGTGGCTTTACTAGGGCTAATTCTGGGTGTCTTGATTGCCTGTCTCATGGCTGTGCTCATGGATAGTCTCTCTTGGCTCAATGATCTTATCTATCCCATGATGGTGGTTATCCAGACCATTCCGACCATTGCCATAGCACCTATCTTGGTCTTGTGGCTAGGTTATGGGATATTGCCCAAGATTGTCTTGATTATTCTGACGACAACCTTCCCTATTATTGTTAGTATCTTGGACGGTTTTAGACATTGTGACAAGGATATGCTGACCTTGTTTAGTCTGATGCGAGCAAACCCTTGGCAAATCCTGTGGCATTTTAAAATCCCTGTCAGTCTGCCTTACTTTTATGCAGGTCTGAGGGTCAGTGTCTCCTACGCCTTTATCACAACAGTGGTATCTGAGTGGTTGGGAGGCTTTGAAGGACTAGGTGTCTACATGATTCAGTCCAAGAAACTGTTTCAGTATGATATCATGTTTGCTATTATTATTCTGGTATCGATTATCAGTCTTCTGGGTATGAAGTTGGTCGATATCAGCGAGAAATATGTTATTAAATGGGAACGTTCGTAGAATTAGAATGTTTCAAAAAAGAAAAGAGGAAATCAAAATGAAAAAAACATGGAAAGTGTTTTTAACGCTTGTGACAGCTCTTGTAGCTGTTGTACTTGTAGCTTGTGGTCAAGGAACTGCTTCTAAGGACAACAAAGAGGCAGAACTCAAGAAAATTGACTTTATCCTAGACTGGACACCAAATACCAACCACACAGGGCTTTATGTTGCTAAAGAAAAAGGCTATTTCAAAGAAGCTGGAGTGGATGTTGATTTGAAATTGCCACCAGAAGAAAGTTCTTCTGACTTGGTTATTAATGGTAAGGCACCATTTGCAGTGTATTTCCAAGACTACATGGCTAAGAAGTTAGAAAAAGGTGCAGGAATTACTGCCGTTGCAGCTATCGTAGAGCACAATACATCAGGAATCATCTCTCGTAAATCTGACAATGTAAGCAGTCCAAAAGACTTGGTTGGCAAGAAATACGGAACTTGGAATGACCCAACTGAACTTGCTATGTTGAAAACCTTGGTAGAATCTCAAGGTGGAGACTTTGAGAAGGTTGAAAAAGTACCGAACAACGACTCAAACTCAATCACACCGATTGCCAATGGCGTCTTTGATACTGCTTGGATCTACTACGGTTGGGATGGTATCCTTGCTAAATCTCAAGGCGTAGACGCCAACTTCCTGTACTTGAAAGACTATGTCAAGGAGTTTGACTACTACTCACCAGTTATCATCGCAAACAACGACTATTTGAAAGACAATAAAGAAGAAGCTCGTAAAGTCATCCAAGCTATCAAAAAAGGCTACCAATACGCTATGGAACACCCAGAGGAAGCGGCAGATATCTTGATTAAGAATGCACCTGAGCTAAAAGAAAAACGTGACTTTGTTATCGAATCGCAAAAATACTTGTCAAAAGAATACGCAAGCGATAAGGAAAAATGGGGACAATTTGATGCAGCTCGCTGGAATGCCTTCTACAAATGGGATAAAGAAAATGGTATCCTTAAAGAAGACTTGACAGACAAGGGCTTCACTAACGAATTTGTGAAATAATGACAGAAATTAGACTAGAACACGTCAGTTATGCCTATGGTGAGGAGAGGATTTTAGAGGACATCAACCTAGAAGTGACTTCAGGAGAAGTGGTTTCTATCCTAGGTCCAAGCGGCGTTGGAAAAACCACCCTCTTTAATCTGATTGCTGGGATTTTAGAAGTTCAGTCAGGGAGAATTGTCCTTGATGGTGAAGAAAATCCCAAGGGGCGGGTGAGTTATATGTTGCAAAAGGATCTGCTCTTGGAACACAAGACGGTGCTTGGTAATATCATTCTGCCCCTCTTGATTCAAAAGGTGGATAAGGCAGAAGCTATTGCTCGCTCAGATGAAATTCTTGCGACCTTCCAGTTGACAGCTGTAAGAGATAAATACCCTCATGAACTCAGTGGTGGGATGCGCCAGCGTGTGGCCTTGCTCCGGACCTACCTTTTCGGGCACAAGCTCTTTCTCTTGGATGAGGCCTTTAGCGCCTTGGATGAGATGACCAAGATGGAACTACACGCTTGGTACCTTGAGATTCACAAGCAGTTGCAGCTAACAACCTTGATCATCACGCATAGTATCGAGGAGGCCCTCAGTCTCAGCGACCGCATCTATATCTTGAAAAATCGCCCTGGGCAGATTGTTTCAGAAATTAAACTAGATTGGTCTGAAGATGAGGACAAGGAAGTCCAAAAGATTGCCTACAAACGTCAAATCTTGGCAGAATTAGGCTTAGATAAGTAGAAAAATAGGGAGTTGGTGAAGATTATCCTTTACCAGCGCCCTTTTTCTTTTAAAAATGAGAAAATTTCGGTATAATAGTCAAAGATAGTCAAGGTTTAAAGAGAGAGGTGGGTTTGTAATGAGATTTAAAAATACATCGGATCATATTGAGGCCTACATCAAGGCGATTTTAGATCAATCTGGTATCGTGGAGTTGCAACGTAGTCAGTTGGCAGATACTTTTCAGGTTGTTCCCAGTCAGATTAACTATGTGATCAAGACACGCTTTACGGAAAGTAGGGGCTACTTGGTTGAAAGTAAGCGTGGTGGCGGAGGCTACATTCGTATAGGACGGATTGAGTTTTCTAGTCATCATGAAATGCTCAGGGAGCTGCTTTACTCAATTGGTGAGCGGGTCAGTCAAGAAATTTATGAAGATATTCTCCAGCTTTTGGTTGAGCAGGAATTGATGACCAAGCAGGAGATGAATTTGCTAGTATCAGTAGCTTTGGATCGCGTTTTAGGAGAAGAAGCTCCAGTTGTTCGTGCAAACATGCTACGACAGGTCATACAAGAGGTAGATAGAAAAGGGAAGTAAGATGAACTATTCAAAAGCATTGAATGAATGTATCGAAAGTGCCTACATGGTTGCTGGCCATTTTGGAGCTCGTTACCTAGAGTCTTGGCACTTGTTGATTGCCATGTCCAACCACAGTTATAGTGTGGCAGGGGCAACTTTAAATGATTATCCATATGAGATGGACCGTTTAGAAGAGGTCGCTTTGGAACTGACTGAAACGGACTATAGCCAGGATGAAACCTTTACGGAATTGCCGTTTTCTCATCGTTTGCAGATCCTTTTTGATGAAGCAGAGTATGTAGCGTCAGTGGTCCATGCTAAGGTGTTAGGGACAGAGCATGTTCTCTATGCGATTTTGCATGATGGTAATGCCTTGGCGACTCGTATCTTGGAGAGGGCTGGTTTTTCTTATGAAGACAAGAAAGATCAGGTCAAGATTGCTGCCCTACGTCGAAATCTAGAAGAACGTGCAGGCTGGACTCGTGAAGACCTCAAGGCTCTACGCCAACGCCATCGTACAGTAGCTGACAAGCAAAATTCTATGGCTAATATGATGGGCATGCCCCAGACTCCAAGCGGTGGTCTCGAGGACTATACGCATGATTTGACAGAGCAAGCGCGTTCTGGACAGTTAGAACCAGTCATCGGTCGGGACAAGGAAATATCCCGTATGATTCAAATCTTGAGCCGGAAAACCAAGAATAATCCTGTCTTGGTTGGAGATGCGGGTGTCGGGAAAACAGCTCTGGCGCTTGGTCTTGCCCAGCGTATTGCTAGTGGTGATGTGCCTGCGGAAATGGCCAAGATGCGCGTGTTAGAGCTTGATTTGATGAATGTCGTGGCAGGGACACGCTTCCGCGGTGACTTTGAAGAACGTATGAACAATATCATCAAGGATATTGAAGAAGATGGTCAAGTCATCCTCTTTATTGATGAGCTCCATACCATCATGGGTTCTGGGAGCGGGATTGATTCAACTCTGGATGCGGCCAATATCTTGAAGCCAGCCTTGGCGCGTGGAACTTTGAGAACGGTTGGTGCCACCACTCAGGAAGAGTACCAAAAACACATTGAAAAAGACGCAGCCCTTTCTCGTCGTTTCGCCAAAGTGACGATTGAAGAGCCGAGTGTGACAGACAGCATGACCATTTTACAGGGTTTGAAGGCGACTTATGAGAAACATCACCGTGTGCAAATCACAGATGAAGCAGTTGAAACAGCCGTCAAGATGGCCCATCGTTACTTGACTAGTCGTCATTTGCCGGACTCTGCTATTGACCTCTTGGACGAAGCAGCAGCAACAGTGCAAAATAAGGCAAAGCATGTAAAAGCAGACGATTCTAGCTTGAGTCCAGCTGATAAGGCCTTGATGGATGGCAAGTGGAAACAAGCGGCCCAGCTAATTGCAAAAGAAGAGGAAGTGCCTGTCTATAAAGACTTGGTGACAGAGTCTGATATTTTGACTACCTTGAGTCGCTTGTCAGGTATCCCAGTCCAAAAACTGACGCAAACAGATGCTAAGAAATACCTGAACTTGGAAGCTGAACTCCACAAACGTGTCATCGGTCAAGATCAAGCAGTTTCAAGCATTAGCCGTGCCATTCGTCGCAACCAGTCAGGGATTCGCAGTCACAAACGTCCGATTGGTTCCTTTATGTTCCTAGGACCGACGGGTGTCGGGAAGACTGAACTAGCCAAGGCTCTGGCAGAAGTTCTTTTTGACGACGAATCAGCCCTTATCCGATTTGATATGAGTGAGTATATGGAGAAATTTGCAGCCAGCCGTCTTAATGGAGCTCCTCCGGGCTATGTAGGTTATGAAGAAGGTGGGGAGTTGACCGAGAAGGTTCGCAACAAGCCCTATTCTGTTCTCCTTTTTGACGAGGTAGAGAAGGCTCACCCAGATATCTTTAATGTCCTCTTGCAGGTTTTGGATGACGGTGTCTTGACTGATAGCAAGGGACGCAAGGTTGACTTTTCAAATACCATTATCATCATGACGTCAAATCTTGGTGCGACAGCCCTTCGGGATGACAAGACTGTCGGATTTGGGGTTAAGAACATTCGTTTTGATCAGGAGAATATGGAAAAACGCATGTTTGAAGAACTGAAAAGAGCTTATAGACCTGAGTTTATCAACCGTATTGATGAAAAGGTGGTCTTCCATAGCCTATCTAGCGACAATATGCAGGAAGTGGTGAAGATTATGGTCAAACCTTTAGTGGCAAGTTTGGCTGAAAAAGGCATCGATTTGAAATTACAAGCTTCCGCACTGAAATTATTGGCAAACCAAGGATATGACCCAGAAATGGGAGCCCGTCCACTTCGCAGAACCCTGCAAACAGAAGTGGAAGACAAGTTGGCAGAACTTCTTCTCAAGGGAGAATTAGAGGCAGGCAGCACACTTAAGATTGGTGTCAAAGCAGGCCAATTAAAATTTGATATTGCATAAAAATGGAGAATCAGGAGTAATCTTGATTCTTTTTTGTGCTACTTTTTTATAAAAAATGATAAAAAAGTATTGACAAAATAAAAATATAGTTTATAATAAAAACATAGATAATGAAAATATCAAAAATTATAAAAAGGTAATAGGCTTATGAAAAAGAAAACAGCAGTGGTATTTGGGACCTTTGCTCCGCTTCATCAAGGTCATATCGATCTGATCCAGCGAGCGAAGCGGCAGTGTGACCAGGTATGGGTTGTCGTTTCAGGCTATGAGGGAGATAGAGGGGAGCAGGTAGGCTTAACGCTTCAAAAAAGATTCCGCTATATCCGAGAGGCCTTTGGTGATGACGAGTTGACCTCGGTTTGTAAGTTAGATGAGACCAATCTTCCCCGTTACCCTATGGGTTGGCAGGAGTGGTTGAATCAAATGTTAGCGGAGATTTCCTATGATGAAACCCAGCAAGAACTAATCTTCTTTGTGGGAGAACGTGACTACCAGCAAGAATTATCTAAACGTGGTTTTGAGACTGTCTTGCAAGAAAGAAAGTTTGGTATCTCAGCGACTATGATTCGGGAAAATCCAAGCAAGTATTGGAAATACATCGCTCAACCCTTCCGTCGTCAGTTTACAAAGAAAGTGTTGATTATGGGAAGTGCCAGCAATGGGAAGACCACTCTAGCAAAGGATTTGGCAAGGTATTACGATGCACCAGTCAGCTTAGAATATGCGCGTGAGTACCAGATCAAAAACAATGTCCGCGATGATGAATTGACTCCAAAGGATTACTATTATCTCCTCTTGGGGCAGTATGACCAGACCTCTAAGTTAATTGACAGCAATGCCAATAGGGGACTGGTGATAGCAGACACCAACTCCTTAGTAACCAAGGGCTACTATGATTATTACATGGAGACTGAGGACCAAGGGGATTTATCAGGAGAAACCTTTGATAATCTCTTTGCCTCTATCTTGGCTAAGGAAAAATGGGACTTGATTCTCTTTGTGCAGCCTGTCGGCTCCTATGTCAATGACGGATTTAGAGATATGACCATGGCAGAAGATCATATTCGTCATAGTTTTTCCCAGCATTTGGACCAGATGAGGGAGCGCTACTTAGCAAACATTCCACTAGTTTATCTAGCTGAGGATTATCTAGGAAATTATGAAGCGGCAAAAGTGGCTATTGATGTCATTTACCAAGCAGATTAGGAGAAAATTATGAAAAAATTAACTGAAAAAATCACACAATTTATCGAGAACTTTAAAAATGTCCATGCGGAAGCCCGCAAGATCGGTTTTGCAGGAATCATGAACCTGCTCTGGAAAGATCTCTTTGTCGGCCGTAGCCTCTTCCAGTGGTTGTATCTCATTGTCCTGTCAAGTGTTCCCTTGAGCTTGGAATTCACGCAAAATACAGAAAGTCATGACTGGATGAGCTTGTTTGCATCTTGGACTGGGATTGTCTGTGTTATCTTGGTAGCAGAAGGGCGTGCAAGCAATTATCTCTTTGGGGCCATTAACTCTGCTATCTATTTGGTTTTGGCTATGAATGCGACTTTTTATGGTGAAGTTTTGACGACCGTTTACTTCTTTGTCATGCAGCCGATTGGCCTCTATGCTTGGCTGTCCAATCGTATCAATGACCAAGGAAAAGTAGAAGAATCTCATTTTGAAGCTAAGAAATTATCTATTTTTGACTGGCTCAAGTACTTGGTCTTGACTGCTATCATCTGGATTGGTATGGGCTTAGCTTACCAAAGTATCCATAGTGCTCGCCCTTTCCGTGATAGTGTTACCGATGCGACCAATGGTGTGGGTCAGCTATTGATGACACGTCTTTACCGTGAGCAATGGATTTTCTGGATTGCAACTAATCTCTTTAGTATTTACCTTTGGTGGGGTGAAAATATCCATATCCAAGGGATGTACTGGGTTTACACACTCAATAGTCTAGTAGGTTGGTACCAATGGACCAAGGCAGTTCGTAAGGAGGCATAAAATGACGGACACGATGATTCCAGCAGGGATGACGGAAAAAGAATATTTTGAAATTCATGCCAGTCAGGAGGAGTTTTTGGATTGGTACTACAAGCAGGAACTCCCTCAATACGAAAAACCAAGTGTGACGGTGGATATGGTAGCCTACTGCTTTGTCGAAGGAAAGATCAAGCTCTTATTAATTCGTCGCAAGGCTCACCCTTATCAAAATTGTTTGGCTCTGGTTGGAGGCTTTATGGATAAGGGTGAAGATGCTGCGCATGCCTGTCAGCGCGAGGTGAGAGAAGAAGTCAATCTCGAGCTTCCTTTGGAAAAAATTGAGCAATTGATGACCGTATCGACCCCCGGTCGTGACCCACGGGGCTGGACAGTGACCATTGCCCACTTGGTTTATTTGCCTAGTCGTGCATTAGAACTTGTTCAAGCAGGAGACGATGCTAGGGATGTGGTTTTTGTAGATGTGGATTTTCAGACGGGCAAGTGCTTCTTAGAGGGAGTAGAGTTGGAGGAGCAAGCCTTCGCTTTTGACCATTATGCCATTATCCAAGAATCCATCAAACGAATCCAAGGCCGTCTCGACTGGAATCCGACCTTCCTCTATCTGCTGGAGGAGGAATTCACTGTCTATGAAGGGACTGAACTGGTCAATCTTATCAACCCCGGTCGTCCAATCGTCAGCAATAACTTTCTCGTAAAATACGGAGAATATGTAGAAGAGGTCGGGCTCAAACGAGTACCTAAAAAGAAACCAAGAAAAACCTATCGATTGAAATAAAAAACGAGGTCGGGAAAAGTTCCCGATCTCTTTATTTGCCTTTATTAGTTTGATTTGCTGTTGCGACTGTTTTTATGAATGGCTATTTTTCTTAGAGTTGCTCATGATGCGAATGAATAAATCTTTGTATTTATATTTTAAATAGGTTTCGTGTAAGTACAATAAAGCTATATCTACAATCATAAAAATGGTTATTAAGTAAAATAAATCAAATGTAGTCTGAGCGTAGCGAATTGCAGATTGATAAGACCAGAAAGCTCCCAAAATCAACCAAGGAAGATACTTGTAATATTTGCTTAACATAAGCCTACACCTCCTATATTCTATTTCAATGTTATTATATTCCTTTGCACTTAAAGGTGCAAGCGATTACACAAAAATAAATTCAAATTTTTAATAGGAAAATCTCCTGCTTTTCTATTTTATTACGAATAAAAGAGTAGGAGGAGTAAATGTATCTAAAGTATTTAAGATTTTTAAAATAGTTTAGATAAATCGTTGACATATTTAAATTATAATGTTACAATTATATTACAAAAAGATTTCTTTATATTTCTAAAATATTACAAAGGAGTAGAAAAATGAAAAAGAAAACCTATATCAAATTGATGACAGCAACTGTATTGGCTTCTACCTTGCTATTAGGAGCTTGTGGAAATAAAAAGGAAACAACTCAAGCAAGCAGTTCTGCTAAGACAAGCCAATCATCAAGCTCTAAAGCAGCTTCTGCTAGCAAAGAAAGCAAGACTCAGAAATCCTCAAGTTCAGCTTCATCTGAAAAGGCCAAGGCGTCTACTGACCAGTCTTCAGCAACTGCAGCACCATCACAAGCGGAACCTGCGCCAGAGCAAAGGCAAGGTCAAGAAGTAGTTAATCAACAGGCTGCTAGTCAACAAACTCCTGCTCAGGCTCCTTCAACTCAGCAGGCTCCTCAAGCCCAGTCTAATCAATCAAGCTATGATCCAACAACTGACCGCAAACTTCAAGACAAGCAAGCAGAGCAAAATAAACGCTACAAGGGTGTTTTAACCATGGTAGATGGTGATTTCTCAGCTGCAGCAGGCAATTGGAAGGGAGCAAATGGCGAAACCATCACAGTTTCATCAGGAGGTCAATTCACAGTAGAATCTGCTGATGGAAAGAAAGAAAACTACTCTATCAGAGGCTATTCTTATACTCTTGATGATGGCAAGTATAATGCCAAAATCGGTGGAGGGAAAGTCATCCAAATTACAACAGGAGCGGATGGCAAGGTTTCCAGTGTTGCTTTGAATCAATAATAGCGCTCAGTATTTGAATTTTTACAATCAAAAACCCGTCAACTTTAAGAGAGTTACGGGTTTTAATCTATTAAGCCTTATGCAACTGCAAGAGAGCTTCAATCTCTGCCAGAGTGCTAGCTTGTGAAATGGCTCCACGGAGTTTGGCAGCGCCAGATGTTCCACGGAGGTAGTGAGGAGCGAGGCCACGGAATTCACGAACTGCTACGTTTTCCTCTTTGAGGTTAATCAAGCGTTTCAAGTGCTCGTAGGCGGTTTTCATCTTGTCTTCAAAAGTCAAATCAGGTAGGATTTCACCTACCAGAAGATTGTATCAGTTATATCTCGAAAGAAAAAAGAATAAATTTAACTATAAAACCTGTCTTATTGAATGAAAAAATGGTAGAATAAACATCAATATCAAGTGAAATGTGGAGTGTTACAAACAATGAAGTCAAAAATGTTTCGATTTTCTTTGGTTTTGTTATTTATTTTCTTTCTTTATTTTTCGTTTTCAATTTTTAACCGAACGTACAGTGGAATCACCGTAGATAAACATGAGAATGAGTGGATAGTTAGACAAGTCCATAATCTGGGAAGCTTTGCAAATCATCAAGAGATAATAGGGTCATCTATTATACAAATAGACGATCAGAATCCAGATAGTAATTTCTTATTATCTCGATTTTTAATTGTTGAACCGCTTCATTCTGTGACAGTGTTAGATAGGGGAATTTCAAAGACTTTAATAATAGAATCTGGGAGATCAAGCCAAATTATCTTTCTTGTTTTATCAATCATTGCTTTTCTGATTCTACTGTTATTTCGCTTATACATAAAAGGCAGAAGTAAAGGAAAAACTGGGAAACGATATTTTTATTTTATTAGTTATACTAGTCTGATGCTATTATCGATCATTCCATCAAGTATAGGAGATGTATTTGGTCGTAGTCTATTAATTTCATACTTGACTTTATTTCCATTATTCATGGATATCTTCATTAGAGTGTTAGTCTTAAAGANAAAAGGTTCAACCATTTCTAACTTTTCTCGTATTATACTGGGCTATTCACTCATCACTCAACTTTTGTATGTTTATAATCTTATACAGCCTATTGATTTTTTAACCATCTTTTTTTCTAGGGGAGTATTTTATTTAGTATTTTTCTTTTTAGTTATCCTACTGTTAAAGATGCTTATAAATTACTATCAGAGAAGAGAAATGCTGCCAATTCATACCTTATTTTTAGCAGTTCTGGCCTTATTTCCTTTATTTTTTGGATATATTTTCCCGATTGGTAAGGAAGTTTCGTTTATTTATAGTATTCCTCTATTGTTGCTTATTTTGTTCTCTATTGTGAATAACTTGATACTAGAGCGAATGATATATGTTGCTTGGAAGTGGAATCCATTCATATATAACTTGATATTTTCCGTTTTTTTTACTAGTCTAATTATTCTTTTTAGTCTGTTATTAAGAGAATTTTCTCCAATTTTTTTCGTTCTTTACACTTTTCTTTTTTCACTAGCTTTGTTACCTGAAATAAGGAAAATGATGTTGATTAGCCATAAAATGGAGGGAATCTTTAGTAGTTTTCATACTTTTGTAGCTACTGAATTAGAGAGGGAAGAAATTGCAACGTTTATACATGATACTACAATTCAGAAGGTTATTTATTATAAAAAGCAGTTAGAAATTAGTGAACACATTAATAGAGGAGCTTTATTAGAGATGTTGGATGATATTGTTTTTGAATTAAGAGATTTATGTTCCAATATCTATCCTTTAATGGTGCATGAATTAGGGTTGAAAGAATCTATTACTAGCATATTAAATCAATTCATGAAGATGGAAACTGTTTCGATTATGACAACTTTTTCAATAGATGAAGAAAAAGTTAACGATAAAGTGGGCACGTTTGTATTAAGGACAGTTAAAGAACTAGTAAATAATAGTATTCTTCATGGGAATGCTAGAGAAATTACTGTAGATTTATCTACAAAAGAAAAGATTTTATCAATTGAAGTTATAGATGATGGTATTTTTAAGGGAAACTATCAGTCTAATGAACATCATTTTGGTTTAAATAGAATTGTAGAGAAGGTTCATTTATTGGGGGGAACTGTTCAGATAAATATAGAACCTACAAGTGTGAAGATACGGATACCTATAGAAGGGAAGAAAAATGATTCGTTTGGTTTTGATTGATGATCACAGTTTAGTATTACAAGGATTGGAGAACTATTTTTTAAAGGAAGATGATTTTAAAATTGTTGGTTCCTATACAGAAGTAGCAGATTTACTTCTCTGTCTTAAGAATGAAAAGGTAGATGTGCTAGTTATGGATTTTATGTTGAAAGGAGTAACGGCATTTGATGTTATTAGTCAAATAAATAGATTTCTGAATACAGTTCCCAAGATAGTTCTTTTATCAGGATTTTATGACACTTTGTTACATAAGAGAGCGATGGATTTTGGGATTCAAGCTTTTTTACCCAAAGAAAGTTCTTATTTGGATGTTAAAAGTGCAATTTATGCTGTTTATAAGGGAAATCACGTTATTCCAGATGGTTTGTTAGAAAAGCAAGAAAATAATCTATTGACAGATACGGAGTTAAGTGTATTGGAACTGATTGTAAAAGAATATTCTAATGAAAAGATAGCAAATAGTTTATTTGTCAGCAGGAGAACAGTGGATACCCATGTTTCAAATATTTGTTCAAAGTTGGGAGTGACGAGTAGAGTTGGAGCTGTACGTGAGGCTATTCGATTAAATCTAGTATCTTTATAATTTTATACTAAAAAGGCAAGAAGGTTTTCGTAAATTACGGATTCTTTCTTGTCTTTTTTTGTTTAAGATAGAGTCAGTTTAAAAGATTGGAGAAGTATATGCTAACAGTAGATTATTTACTTGGAGACAATAAAAATCGTTATTTTGGTAGAGGGCATAAGAAGACGACTTATGAAGTTAAGTTGAAAAATATTTTAGAAGGAGTTGGGTCTCTTCATCAAGAAGGTTTGTGGTCTAGTAAACAATCTGAAATCATACAGCAACACCTGAGTACATTAGATGGAATAGTATTAGCTCATTTATTTGGAAGTGAAATACTGAAAAGAATGGGAGTGAGATTAAATCAGTATAGGTTAAGCCATTTTGAGATAAAGTCAGGGATAAAAGCTATAGAAGAATTGGTAAATTTAAAATTAGAATTACAAAATTTCAAAATGACGAACCAAGTGATTGAATTTGATTGCTTGGTAATGGATATGAAAGTTTGTTTAGGATATCAATTATTAGAATGTATGGAAAATGTAGCTGCTATAGGAGAACAAGGTAGAGATTTTTTATCAACTCATTTAAGAGATAGACAACATGATATATACGATGTTGAGTTTTCAGATAGTAGTATATCTTGTAAAGCAGAGCAAGTATTGATCAAAGATATTGAATATAGTGGTGTAGGTAGTCTAGAACAGAATTATTATAGTTTGTTAGAGCTTCTGATTATTTTTTCTCAAATGGCAGAGATGTTAGCCTACCATATCGAAGAGATATCTCGAGAGGAGAGCAATACCATGTGGATGAAGCAAGTAAGTGCAGACTTGAATTCACCAATTTTGAACGGAGTAGTGGAGCTTAGTGGTAGTGTTTCAAAAAATAGATTGTTAAAAATTAGAGAAGAACATTGGAAAGTCTACGAAATGTCAGGATATGATATAGATCATAAGGTAGTCTTTAAAAGTAAAATAGCTCAAAAATTACCTGATGGAGGGGGACAGTGATGGGAAATAGAGAATTAAGGTTAGTCATATCGGGAACTTATTCTACAGGTAAGACAACAACTGCTACAGCTCTTTCGATTGCAACGGGACTTCCCTTAATCGACGCTTTGTCTGCGAGGGAAATTTTGACAGATTTATATCCTGGCAGAAGATTTCAGGATATGTCATCAACTGAATTAATGGCACTAGGGCTAAAGCGTTTTGAGGAGAGAATTCGTACAGAGGGAATTTTATACAAGGAACATGGAAGTTTTCTATCAGATGGTTCAGTATTGAATGAATGGATTTACGGTACTGTTCGAATGAGGGTAGGAATTAATCCAGGATCAGCATTCATTCATCGATTGATGAAATCTATTTTAGGTATTCCGGGTCGACGATTTTTCAAAAAATATTTGACTGCTTATGGGGTTGTCTCTAAGAATCATGCGAAACTGTGGTATACAGATGTTGTTCATTTACCAGTAGAGTTTGCAATGGATCCAGATGGGCATAGACCAGTATCTGAAGAGTATCGAAATTTATCAGATGAGGAATTATATGAAGCTTATAGGAATTTGGGTCTGACACCTTATTGTGTCAAAGGTAGTCAGAAAGAACGGTTAAATCAGATCATTCAACATTATGAGTTGCCAATAGTTGTTTCAGTAGATGAGGCTATTTCCTTAGCTGAAAAGGTTATACGAGAAAACAGGGAAGCAGTATCTAAACGTATCATAGAACAGTATGAAGAGCCTACATTAAAGGAAAAAATAAAATTTATGACAAGATATTAGGAGTATGTATGATTCAGTTTCAAAATATTAGTAAGATTTATAAGGTAGGAGAGCAAGAAGTTCGTGCTTTAGATCAAGTTAGTTTTTCTATTGAGAAAGGGAAATTTACAGTTATTTTAGGTCCATCAGGTTCAGGGAAAAGTACGTTACTAAATTTACTTGGTGGGATGGATCGTGCGACATCAGGAACCTTTATATTTGATGAGGAACTAGTAACAAAGTTTACGGACAAGGAATTATCTGCTTATCGAAAAGATAAAATTGGTTTTGTTTTTCAATTTTATAACTTAGTTCCAAGTTTAACAGCCAAGGAGAATATAGGTATTGCAGCAAATTTAGTGAAAAACAATAAAGAAATTGATATGTATTTAGATCAAGTTGGTTTACTTCATAGAAAAAATAATTTTCCTAATCAACTTTCTGGAGGTGAAATGCAACGTGTATCAATTGCAAGGGCATTGGCTAAAGAACCTAGTCTATTATTGTGTGATGAACCTACAGGAGCGTTAGATTCAAAGACAGGTGATAGTATTTTAACTTTATTGAAGGAAGTTTCTAGAAATGGGAATGCTGCAGTTGTAATGGTTACACATAATAGAGAGTTTGCTAAATTTGCAGATCGAGTTATATATTTGAAAGATGGAAGTATTGAAAAAATAGAGAATAATGAAGAGGTGCTGGGATGAGGTATCTTCATATAAAATTATTAAGAGATCTTCGGCAAAATTGGCAACAATTTTTCTCTGTTTTTCTGATGTCTCTATTAAGTGTATTAATCTTTGTAGGGCTACAAGGAGCTTGGCATGGACTTGAAAAGAGTCTAGAGAGTTATTTGAAACAATCTGAACTTCCTGTTGTTTGGGTTCAAGCGAGACAAATTGATGAATCAAAAATTAAGCAGGTTGAACTATTATCTTCTGTTGAAAAAGTTATCAGTAAAAAGAAAGGATTTGCTAATATTGTTCGTTTAGACAAGACTGACGGACGAATCAATCTTGAAACGATTACAGATAATCAACTGGTTACAGTAACAGAAGGAAGTTCTTTTTCTGAAGGAAAACAAGATTCGATTTGGATTGATGGGAATTATGCGAAGAAGAATCATTTACAGATTGGAGATTCAATTTCTATTTCATCAAGGGGGAAACAGATAGATTTAGAAATTGTAGGATTTGTTCAGGCCACAGATAAGATTTATTTCACAGGTAGCATGGAATATATCGCTCCAAATCCTGACAATGATGCCTATGGTTATATTGCAGATAATGAAATTGCAAAAGGAATTCTGGGTTTATCGTCAGATAATGCCTTAGAAATTTATGGTTCTAAGGTAGATTTGCGAGGAGATTTAGAGTCTATTTTTGGGGGCGATTTAGTTTCTTATCAAGATCAAAAAAGTTTAACTGAAATATCAGAAGCTACCGATCGAGTTGGGCAAATTAGAAACTTATCTTACTTATTTTCTTTTATCTTTATTTTGTTAGCTATTTTGGCTATGTTTACAACCATTCAGCGTTTGATTGATGGCCAAACAAAAGAGATTGCTGTATTAAAGGCTCTAGGCTTTTCAAATCAGGCTATCAGTTTACATTATATTTTATTTGGCTTAGTAGTAAGTTTATTAGGAAGTTTCGCAGGCTTTGCTATTTCTCCCTTGATGTCATGGTTTGTACTAGAAACTCAAAAGTCAATGTTTACACTTCCAAATTGGCAAATATCTTATTCGTCTTCATCAATGGTTGTCGGTATTGTAGTCATTATTATTTGTGTTTTAGCTGCCTATTTAGCTTCTAGAGAGTCAGCTAGAGGCTTACCAGCAATATTTTTAAGAGGTAAAGAAAAAGTTGCTAAATCTGTTTTTGTGGAAAGATTTTCCTCTATCTGGCAACGAATTTCTTATCCTTCTAGATGGGCAATTCGTGATGCCTCGTTTAATCGTATTCGAGTTTTGATGGGAATCGTGGGAGTTGCAGGAAGTATGATGTTACTGATTGCTGGAATTGGTATGCCTGTGTCTATGAATCATCTTGTTGATAAGGCATACAATGAAGATTTTTCTTATTCAAAACGCCTAACCGTAGCGGATTATACATCTTCTAAGTCTAGATATGGTGGGCAAGGTGTACAAATTTCACAGGCACATTTTAATCCAGATGATGGCTACAATCGTTTATTGATTATATTTGATGATGGAGATATGATCCAAGCAAAAACAGAGAGTGCGGATTCTTTGAAAGATGATGGTTTGTATATAACTAGATCATTTGCCCGTTTAGCAGGTATTAAAGTCGGAGATTTTTTAAATGTGACTCCCTATCAAGATGGTCATACTTACAAGTTTGAAGTAAAAGGGATTGTCACAAGTGAAACCAATCAAGGGGCCTATCTTCATGCTAGAGTCTTTGAAAAAGCAGGGGGAGATTTTACTCCACATACTTTATTAGTTGGATCAGAGGTGGACCAAGATACTATTAAGCAAGACAAAGGTGTTCTATCTGTCATTGAAAAAGGTAGCCAAGAAAAAAATGCCTATGATTTTGTAGCTAGTTTGATGAGTGTATTTCTAATGATTATTGGCTTTGCTTTATTACTGGTTATTATTGTTCTCTATAATCTGGGTTCTTTAAACTTTGTAGAGAGAATGAGAGACTATGCTACATTGCAAGTATTAGGATTTTCTAATCAATATCTACAGATGGTGACTCTTCTTGAGACTATACTGACTACCTTTATTGGGTGGCTAGTAGGAATTCCTTTAGGAATATGGTTTTTGAAAGAGTATGTAGCAACATTTTCGACGATTCGAATTGAGTATACCGCTTATGTCAGTATGTATGTCCTTGTTTTTGCTACGTTATTGGTTTGGTTTACATCTTTAGGGACTGCTTATTTTATTAGTCTTCGTATGAGAAAGATTGACATGATTAGTGCTCTAAAGGGGGTAGACTAGTATGGTCAGTTCTGAGTGTATCTATAGACATTTATGAATAATTGTTAATCATCAGTTCTAAGGTCCAAATTTACCTATTTGTGTATTGGTTCACTACATTACTGTATTCAAAATCCGTCAGCTCAAATAAGAGTTGACGGATTCTTTTATACTTGTACTTGGGTTAAAAATTCTTCTGTAGTAAGAATTTGAGCAAACTCATCTTGTAGAGAAAGGAGATTAATCTCATGGATAGTCTCAGGAGAGATGGCCTGACCGTTTTTGTTAGATAGGGTAAAACTGGCAGTGGCATCTGCTAGTAAAGTGACTTCAAAACCAAGATTTGCTGCCATTCGTGTCGTAGTAGATACACAATGAGGCAGAGTCAAACCAACAACGATTAAATGACAAATCTGATTTTTTCGTAAATAGGTTTCAAGATTTGTTCCAATAAAGGCGCTATTAACCGTTTTTTGAAAGACAGGTTCTGAAGCAAATGGTTCAAATCCACTTTTAAACTCCTGATTTTGTTTGTTATGAAATTGCGACTGGGGATTATCAGATATGTGCTGAATATGTAAGACCGGAAGACCGTGTTTACGAAAGTATGCTAGTACCCTCAATGCTTGATGTTCAGCTTGAGGGTTGTTTCGTTCTCCCCAGATAGGTCTATCAAATGCTTTTTGCATATCGATAATCAGTAGAGCAGTATGAACCATTTTAAGCCTTATCCAACTGCAAGAGAGCCTCAATCTCTGCCAGAGTGCTAGCTTGTGAAATGGCTCCACGGAGTTTAGCTGCACCAGATGTTCCACGGAGGTAGTGAGGAGCGAGGCCACGGAATTCACGAACTGCTACGTTTTCTCCTTTGAGGTTAATCAATCGTTTCAAGTGTTCGTAGGCGATTTTCATCTTATCTTCAAAGGTCAAATCAGGTAGGATTTCTCCTGTTTCAAAGTAATGATTGATTTGGTTGAAGAGGTAAGGATTTCCCATGGCAGCGCGGCCAATCATGACTGCGTCAGCACCGACTTCTTCGATGCGTTGCTTGGCTTCTTGAACTGTACGGATGTCACCGTTGGCGATGAAGGGAATCTTGGTCAGAGCTTGAGCTACGTCGTGCAAGGTCTCAAGGTCTGCGTGACCTGTATACATTTGCTCACGGGTACGGCCATGCATGGCGAGGGCAGAAACGCCTGCAGCTTCAGCAGCGAGGGCATTTTCTACTGCAAGAGCTGGGTCGGACCAGCCGGTACGCATCTTGACGGTGAGGGGAATATCAAGGACAGACTGAACCTTGTTGATAATAGAGTAAATCTTGTCTGGATCCTTGAGCCACATAGCGCCAGCTTCGTTTTTCACGATTTTGTTAACTGGGCAGCCCATGTTGATATCGACTATATCGGTCTTGGTATTTTCTTGGATGAATTCTGCTGCGCGCGCTAGGCTGTCTTCATCACTACCAAAAAGTTGGATAGAAACAGGGTTTTCACCTTCATCGATATGAAGCATGTGCAGGGTTTTTTCATTGTTGTATTGGATTCCCTTGTCAGAGACCATTTCCATGACAACGAGTCCAGCTCCGAGCTCTTTTGCAATAGTACGAAAGGCTGAGTTGGTCACGCCAGCCATGGGCGCTAAAACGGTACGATTGGGAATCTCAACATTGCCAATCATAAAGGGTGTATTAAGATTTGTCACGAATGAGTTCCTCCAGGTCGTGTTCATCAAAGTTGTAAGTTGTTTGGCAGAATTGACAAGTGATTTCTGCCCCGTGGTCTTCCTCTTTCATTTCCTGTAAGTCTGAGCTTGGAAGGCTGGCAAGAGCATTCATAAAGCGATCATGGCTACAGTCACATTGGAAACGGATTTCTTCTTCAGAAAGACGCTTGTAGGCCTCGTCCCCGTAGATAGCCTTGAGGAGAGCTTCGATATGGTCGTCGCTTTCCAGAAGGGTTGAGATAGCTGGCATTTCTTGGATGCGTTTTTCAAAGCGAGCAATCTCTTCTTCCTTGGCTCCCGGCAAGACTTGAACTAGGAAACCACCTGCAACTTTTACCTTGTCTTCTTCGTCCAAAAGGACATTGAGGCCGACTGCTGAAGGCGTTTGTTGGCTTTCAGTCAGGTAAAAGGCCAGGTCTTCACCGATTTCCCCAGAGATGAGGGGAGTCATAGAATTGTAAGGATTTCCAGTACCGTAGTCTGTGATAACGAGGAATTGACCATTTCCAACAAAAGGTCCAACTAGGACTTCACCAGTTGCAGTCTTTTTGATGTCGACACCAGGATTTTGAACGTAACCTTTGACATTCCCCTTGGTATCAGCGACGGTGATGATAGCACCTAGAGAGCTAGAACCCAGCACCTTAACTGTTAGTTTGGTATTTCCTTTTTCATTGGCTGCGAGAATCTGGCTAGCGATAAGGGTACGACCAAGTGCAACGGTTGAACTGGCTTGAGTTTGATGTTTTTCTTGAGCAGTGCGGACGGTTTCAGTGCTATCAAGGACAAAAGCACGAAAGGCGCCGCTTTCTGATATAGTTTTAATAATTTTATCCATAGCTACTATTTTAGCACAAAAATTCCCAAAGGGGGAGCCGTGTGTTTGCTGATTTTCAGGATAATAGACCAGAAAATCAGCAGGTAAATAAAAAGAGAAACAGATTATTTCAGCATTTGTAAGATTTATGCTATGCTTAAGGTAGAAAATGAAAGGGGTAACAAATGTATTTAGGAGACTTGATGGAAAAGGCTGAATCTGGCCAATTTTCAATCCTTTCCTTTCTCTTACAAGAGTCTCAGACGACTGTCAAGGCTGTAATGGAGGAAACAGGATTTTCAAAAGCAACCCTAACCAAATATGTCACCCTGCTCAATGACAAGGCTTTGGGCAGTGGTTTAGAGCTGAACATCTCCTTAGAAGATGAAAATCTGTACCTGTCGATCGGTGCAGCTACAAAGGGGAGAGATATTCGGAGTTTGTTTTTGGAGAATGCGGTTAAATACCAGATTTTAATTTATCTTCTCTACCACCAACAGTTTTTAGCCCATCAGCTGGCTCAAGAATTGATGATTAGTGAGGCAACGCTTGGCCGTCACTTGGCTAGCTTAAATCAGATTTTGTCAGAATTTGACTTATCCATCCAAAATGGACGTTGGCGAGGTCCAGAGCATCAGATTCGCTATTTCTATTTCTGTCTTTTTCGCAAGGTCTGGTCAAGTCAGGAGTGGGAAGGTCACATGCAGAAACCAGAGAGAAAACAGGAGATTGCCACTTTAGAAGAAATCTGCGGTGCAAGCTTGTCTTCGGGGCAGAAATTGGATTTGGTTCTCTGGTCTCATATCAGTCAACAGCGTCTTCGGGTCAATGCTTGTCAGTTTCAAGTGATAGAAGAGAAAATGCGAGGGTATTTTGACAATATTTTCTACCTTCGTTTGCATCGAAAGGCTCCTTCCTTTTTTGCCGGGCAACACCTTCCTCTAGGAACTGAGGATGGTGAGATGATGATATTCTTCTCTTTCCTTCTATCTCATCGCATTCTTCCTCTTCATACTATGGAGTATATTCTTGGTTTTGGAGGGCAGTTGGCAGATTTGCTGACGCAATTGATTCAAGAAATGAAGAAGGAGGAGTTACTGGGTGATTACACAGAGGATCATGTTACCTATGAACTCAGTCAGCTTTGTGCTCAAGTCTATCTTTATAAGGGCTATATTTTACAGGATTGCTACAAGTACAAGTTAGAGAATCGTCATCCATATTTACTGATGGAACATGATTTTAGGGGGATGGCAGAGGAGATTTTTCATGCTCTACCTGCCTTTCAGCAGGGGACGGATTTGGATAAGAAAATTCTCTGGGAATGGCTTCAGTTGATGGAATATATGGCTGAAAATGGTGGTCAGCATATGCGGATTGGTCTGGATTTGACATCTGGTTTTCTTGTCTTTTCAAGGATGGCAGCCATTTTGAAACGGTATTTGGAATATAATCGTTTTATTACCATTGAAGCCTATGACCGAACTCGACATTATGATTTGCTGGTTACCAATAACCCCATTCATAAGAAGGAACAAACCCCAGTCTATTATTTAAAAAATGACTTGGATATGGAAGATTTGGCGGCTATTCGTCAGTTATTATTCACTTAAAAGGCTTGGTCGTTCCAGGTCTTTTTTGTGAAATTCACACAATCTCCTCACATTTTTTTAAAAATTAAAAAAAGTTGATGAACAAGAAAGCGCTTTATTTTGTATACTAGTAAGTGTAAAGAGGAAACATCCTCAAGATCTTTATCAGGAGGACAGCACATGTCACAAGAAAAATACATCATGGCCATTGACCAGGGGACTACAAGCTCTCGTGCCATTATTTTCAACAAAAAAGGAGAAAAAGTTAGCTCGAGTCAAAAAGAGTTTACCCAGATTTTCCCTCAGGCAGGTTGGGTAGAGCACAATGCCAATGAAATTTGGAACTCTGTTCAGTCAGTTATTGCGGGTGCTTTCATCGAAAGTGGTGTCAAGCCAAATCAAATCGAAGCAATCGGTATTACCAACCAACGTGAAACAACTGTTGTCTGGGATAAGAAAACAGGGCTCCCTATCTACAACGCTATCGTTTGGCAGTCTCGCCAAACAGCCCCTTTGGCTGAGCAACTAAAAAACCAAGGTTATGTGGAAAAATTCCATGAAAAGACTGGTTTGATCATCGATGCTTACTTCTCAGCGACTAAGGTTCGTTGGATTTTGGACCATGTAGAAGGCGCTCAAGAGCGAGCAGAAAAAGGGGAATTGCTCTTTGGTACCATTGATACTTGGTTAGTTTGGAAATTGACTGATGGTGCGGCTCACGTGACGGATTACTCAAATGCAGCTCGTACCATGCTTTATAACATTAAGGAACTCAAATGGGATGATGAGATTTTAGAAATCCTCAATATTCCTAAGGCTATGCTTCCAGAAGTTCGTTCTAACTCTGAAATCTACGGTAAAACAGCTCCATTCCATTTCTACGGTGGAGAAGTGCCAATCTCAGGTATGGCTGGGGACCAACAGGCAGCCCTTTTTGGACAGTTGGCCTTTGAACCAGGTATGGTCAAGAATACTTATGGAACAGGTTCTTTCATCATCATGAATACTGGTGAAGAAATGCAGTTGTCTGAAAATAACCTCTTGACAACGATTGGTTACGGAATCAACGGCAAGGTTTACTATGCCTTGGAAGGTTCTATCTTCATCGCAGGAAGTGCTATTCAGTGGCTTCGTGACGGACTTCGCATGGTTGAAAATTCACCAGAGTCTGAAAAATACGCCCGTGATTCTCACAACAACGACGAAGTTTATGTCGTTCCTGCCTTTACAGGTCTAGGTGCTCCATACTGGAACCAAAATGCTCGTGGTTCTGTCTTTGGTTTGACTCGTGGAACAAGCAAAGAAGACTTTATCAAGGCGACTTTGCAATCTATCGCTTATCAAGTGCGTGACATCATTGACACAATGCAGGTAGATGCTCAAACAGCTATCCAAGTCTTGAAAGTAGACGGTGGTGCCGCTATGAACAACTTCCTCATGCAGTTCCAAGCTGACATTTTGGGAATCGATATCGCACGCGCCAAAAACTTGGAAACAACAGCTTTGGGGGCAGCCTTCTTAGCAGGTTTGTCAGTGGGCTATTGGAAAGACTTGGATGAGTTGAAACTCTTGAACGAGACAGGAGAACTCTTCGAGCCATCTATGAACGAATCTCGCAAGGAACAACTCTACAAGGGCTGGAAGAAAGCTGTAAAAGCAACTCAAGTCTTTGCGGAAGTAGACGACTAATACTGGAAGAATAAAGCGACTCAGTTAGAAAGTGTGTAAATATGGAATTTTCAAAGAAAACACGTGAATTATCAATTAAAAAAATGCAAGAACGCACCCTAGACCTCTTGATTATCGGTGGAGGAATTACAGGGGCTGGTGTAGCCTTGCAGGCGGCAGCTAGTGGTCTAGATACTGGTTTGATTGAAATGCAGGACTTCGCAGAAGGAACATCCAGCCGTTCAACAAAATTGGTTCATGGAGGACTACGTTACCTTAAGCAATTTGATGTAGAAGTGGTATCAGATACAGTTTCTGAACGTGCAGTGGTTCAACAAATCGCTCCACACATTCCAAAACCAGACCCAATGCTCTTACCAGTTTACGATGAAGATGGAGCTACTTTTAGCCTTTTCCGTCTTAAAGTAGCTATGGACTTGTATGACCTTTTGGCAGGAGTTAACAACACACCAGCTGCTAACAAGGTTTTGAGCAAGGAAGAAGTCTTGGAACGCCAGCCAAACTTGAAGAAAGAAGGTTTGGTAGGAGGTGGAGTCTATCTTGACTTCCGTAACAACGATGCGCGTCTCGTGATTGAAAACATTAAACGTGCCAACCAAGACGGTGCCCTTATTGCCAACCACGTGAAGGCAGAAGGTTTCCTCTTTGACGAAAGTGGCAAGATTACAGGTGTTGTAGCTCGTGATTTGTTGACAGACCAAGTCTTTGAAATCAAGGCCCGTCTGGTGATTAACACAACAGGTCCTTGGAGCGATAAGGTACGCAATTTGTCTAATATGGGAACCCAATTCTCACAAATGCGTCCAACTAAGGGAGTTCACCTAGTCGTGGATTCAAGCAAGATCAAGGTTTCACAGCCAGTTTACTTTGACACAGGTTTGGGTGACGGCCGTATGGTCTTTGTTCTCCCACGTGAAAACAAGACTTACTTTGGGACAACTGATACAGACTACACAGGTGATTTGGAACATCCAAAAGTGACGCAGGAAGATGTAGATTACCTACTTGGTATTGTCAACAACCGCTTCCCAGAAGCTAACATTACCATTGATGATATCGAAAGTAGCTGGGCAGGTCTTCGTCCATTGATCGCAGGCAATAGTGCATCTGACTACAATGGAGGAAATAACGGAACCATCAGTGATGAAAGCTTTAACAACTTGATTGCGACTGTTGAGTCTTACCTCTCTAAAGAAAAAACTCGTGAAGATGTAGAGGCTGCTGTCAGCAAGCTTGAAAGCAGTACCTCTGAGAAACATTTGGACCCATCTGCAGTTTCACGTGGTTCGAGCTTGGACCGAGATGATAATGGTCTCTTGACCCTTGCTGGTGGTAAAATCACAGACTATCGTAAGATGGCTGAAGGAGCTATGGAGCGCGTGGTTGACATCCTCAAAGCAGAATTTGACCGTAGCTTTAAACTCATCAATTCTAAGACTTACCCTGTTTCAGGTGGGGAATTGAACCCAGCAAATGTGGACTCAGAAATCGAAGCCTTTGCGCAACTTGGAGTGTCACGTGGTTTGGATAGCAAGGAAGCTCATTACCTAGCAAATCTTTACGGTTCAAATGCACCGAAGGTCTTTGCTCTTGCTCATAGTTTGGAACAAGCACCAGGACTCAGCTTGGCAGACACCTTGTCCCTTCACTATGCAATGCGCAATGAGTTGGCTCTTAGCCCAGTTGACTTCCTCCTTCGTCGTACCAACCACATGCTCTTTATGCGTGATAGTTTGGATAGCATCGTTGAGCCAGTTTTGGATGAAATGGGACGATTCTATGACTGGACTGAAGAAGAAAAAGCCGCTTACCGTGCGGATGTCGAAGCAGCTCTTGCTAACAACGATTTAGCAGAATTAAAAAATTAAGAAAAAATAAAAGAGGCGGCGGGCAACAATCCTTGTCGCCCGCCCCTTCTTTTTAATGGAGATAGAAAGATGATGAATGAATTATTTGGAGAATTTTTGGGAACTTTAATCCTGATTCTTCTAGGAAATGGTGTTGTTGCAGGTGTGGTTCTTCCTAAAACTAAGAGCAATAGCTCAGGTTGGATTGTGATTACCATGGGTTGGGGGATTGCAGTTGCGGTTGCAGTATTTGTATCTGGCAAGCTCAGTCCAGCTCATTTAAACCCAGCTGTGACAATTGGTGTGGCTTTAAAAGGTGATTTACCTTGGGCTTCCGTTTTGCCTTATATCTTAGCCCAGTTCGCAGGGGCTATGCTCGGTCAGATTTTGGTTTGGTTGCAATTCAAGCCACATTATGAGGCAGAAGAAAATGCAGGAAATATTTTGGCTACTTTCAGCACAGGCCCAGCTATAAAAGATACTGTATCAAACTTGATTAGCGAAATCCTTGGCACCTTTGTATTGGTATTGACAATCTTTGCTTTGGGACTTTATGACCTTCAAGCAGGAATCGGAACCTTTGCAGTGGGAACTTTGATTGTCGGTATCGGTCTATCACTAGGTGGGACAACAGGTTATGCCTTGAACCCTGCACGTGACCTTGGACCTCGTATCATGCACAGTATCCTTCCAATTTCAAACAAGGGAGACGGAGACTGGTCTTATGCCTGGATTCCTGTTGTGGGACCTGTTATCGGTGCAGCCTTGGCCGTGCTTGTATTCTCACTTTTCTAATCTAGAAAACAATTATGTTGATAAAGCTTGAGATGAAAATCTCAGGCTTTTTTAAAAATATACATAGAAAAACCGCATAATTTTAAAATTAGCTTAAATATAATGAAAATCTACGGCAAACAATTGAAAAAATACTATATAAAGTGGTACAATGGTAGAAAAATAAGCTAGTAAGAATCACTCTTATTTTAGCTAAAAATTACAGAAATGAATGGTTTTTCTTGATGAAACAGAGAAAAGAATTGTACCTCTTTCTTGGTCGGACAGCCTTGTATTTTCTTATCTTTCTGGGGCTGCTTTACTTTTTTAGCTATCTTGGTCAGGGTCAAGGAAGCTTTATCTATAATGAATTTTAACTTGAAGGAGAATCCCTATTGTGTCAAATAAACCAATAGCAGATATGATTGAAACCATTGAGCATTTTGCTCAGACCCAGCCTAGCTATCCTGTTTATAATGTTTTGGGTCAGGAACACACTTATGGAGATTTAAAGGCTAATTCGGATAGTTTGGCTGCAGCCATTGACCAACTAGGCTTGCCTGAGAAGTCTCCTGTGGTTGTTTTTGGTGGCCAAGAATATGAAATGTTGGCAACCTTTGTAGCGCTGACTAAGTCAGGTCATGCCTACATTCCAATTGATAGCCATTCGGCCTTGGAGCGAGTTTCGGCTATTTTAGAAGTAGCAGAGCCAAGCTTGATTATTGCCAACTCAGACTTTCCATTGAAGCAGGTTTCTACGCCAATGATGACTCTAGCTCAGGTTCAAGAAGTCTTTGCTCAAGGGACTAGCTATGAGATCACGCATCCAGTCAAGGGCGATGATAACTACTACATTATCTTTACTTCTGGTACGACTGGTAAGCCAAAGGGAGTGCAGATTTCCCATGATAACCTCCTCAGCTTTACCAATTGGATGATTACGGACAAGGAATTTGCGACGCCAAGTCGTCCGCAAATGCTGGCTCAGCCACCTTATTCTTTTGACTTGTCTGTCATGTATTGGGCACCGACATTAGCACTTGGTGGTACACTTTTCGCTCTTCCTTCAGCTATTACTCAGGACTTTAAGCAACTCTTTGCGACCATCTTTTCATTGCCAATCGCTATCTGGACATCAACCCCTTCTTTTGCGGATATGGCCATGTTGTCAGAAGACTTTAATAGTGAGAAAATGCCTGGAATCACGCATTTCTACTTTGATGGAGAAGAATTGACGGTCAAAACGGCTCAAAAACTGCGTGAGCGTTTCCCAAATGCCCGTATTATCAATGCCTACGGTCCAACAGAAGCGACAGTGGCTCTGTCAGCTGTTGCTGTGACAGACGAGATGTTGGCGACTCTCAAACGCCTACCAATCGGCTATACCAAGGCTGATTCTCCAACCTTTATCATTGACGAGGACGGCAATAAATTGCTAAATGGCGAACAGGGAGAAATCATTGTTTCTGGACCAGCTGTTTCAAAAGGCTATATGAATAATCCTGAAAAAACGGCAGAAGCTTTCTTTGAGTTCGAAGGTCTTCCGGCCTACCACACAGGGGATGTAGGAACTATGACAGATGAGGGCTTGCTTCTCTATGGTGGACGCATGGACTTCCAGATTAAGTTCAACGGTTATCGCATTGAGTTAGAAGATGTCTCTCAAAACCTTAATAAGTCTCGCTTTATCGAGTCTGCTGTCGCAGTTCCACGTTATAACAAGGACCACAAGGTACAAAATCTATTAGCCTATGTCATCTTAAAAGACGGTGTTCGTGAGCAGTTTGAGCGTGATATCGATATTACCAAGGCCATTAAGGAAGACTTGACAGATATCATGATGTCCTACATGATGCCGTCTAAATTTCTTTATCGAGACAGTTTGCCACTGACTCCAAATGGAAAGATTGACATCAAAGGATTGATTAACGAGGTGAACAAGAGATGATGGAGTTCTTTCAACAGCTTCCTCATTTAGAGCCATATGGGAATCCTCAGTATTTTGTCTATGTGATTGCTGCAACCTTGCCCATCTTTATCGGCCTCTTTTTCAAGAAACGCTTTGCCTGGTACGAGGTATTGGTTAGTCTCTTCTTTATCGTCACCATGTTGGTAGGTGGGAAGACCAATCAGTTGGCTGCCTTGGGTATTTACCTTTGCTGGGAAATATTGCTCCTGCTCTTCTACAAGAATTATCGAAAAAGTAAGGATGGCAAGTGGGTCTTCTACCTAGTTAGTTTTCTGTCCCTCCTTCCGATTATCTTTGTCAAGGTGCAGCCGGCTATCAATGGAACACAGTCTTTGCTTGGGTTTTTGGGAATTTCTTACCTGACCTTTCGTTCGGTTGGGATTATCATCGAGCTGAGAGATGGAGTGATTAAGGATTTTACCCTCTGGGAATTCCTCCGTTTTCTTCTCTTCATGCCGACTTTTTCAAGTGGTCCAATCGATCGCTTTAAGCGTTTTAATGAAAATTATCAGACCATTCCTGAGCGGGATGAGTTGATGGATATGCTGGATGAATCTGTTCGCTATATCATGTGGGGATTTTTGTACAAGTTTATCCTAGCTCATGTTTTAGGAGAAACTTTACTCCCTCCTCTGAAGAATCTAGCCCTGCAGTCAGGTGGCTTCTTTAACCCCTATGCCTTGGCAGTTATGTATACCTTTGGTTTGGAGCTCTTCTTTGACTTTGCAGGTTACTCTATGTTTGCCTTGGCTATCTCAAACTTAATGGGAATCCGTAGCCCCATCAACTTTAATAAGCCTTTTTTATCAAGGGATTTAAAGGAATTTTGGAATCGTTGGCACATGAGTCTATCTTTCTGGTTCCGTGACTTTGTCTTTATGCGAATGGTCATGGTGTTAACCAGAAAGAAGGTCTTTAAGAATCGCAATGTAACCTCAAGTGTGGCCTACATTGTAAATATGCTGATTATGGGATTTTGGCATGGTGTGACCTGGTACTATATCGCCTATGGCCTCTTTCATGGACTGGGCTTGGTCATCAATGACGCTTGGATTCGCAAGAAAAAAACGCTCAATAAGGAGCGGAAAAAATCAGGGAAGCCTGCTCTACCTGAGAATCGCTGGATTCAGTTGCTTGGCATGGTTGTCACCTTCCATGTCGTCATGCTGTCATTCTTGATCTTTTCTGGATTCTTGAATGATTTATGGTTTAAAAAATAAAGGAAATAAAATATGGATATCAAATCAGAAGTTATCGAAATTATTGATGAGTTGTTTATGGAAGATGTTTCTGACATGATGGATGAAGATCTTTTTGATGCAGGTGTCTTGGATAGTATGGGAACGGTAGAGTTGATTGTGGAGATTGAAAACCGTTTTGACATTCGTGTCCCTGTAACAGAGTTTGGTCGTGATGACTGGAATACAGCCAATAAAATCATAGCTGGTATTGTGGAGCTACAAAATGCTTAAACGCTTATGGATGATCTTCGGACCGGTCTTGATAGCTGGTTTGTTGGTTTGTCTGCTCATCTTTTTCTATCCTGCTGAGATGTATCATGATCTGGGAGCTGAAAAGCGTTCGGCGGTGGCTACTACCATTGAAAGTTTTAAGGAGCGGAGTCAAAAGGTCAGAGCCTTATCTGATCCAAATATGCGTTTTGTTCCCTTCTTTGGCTCCAGTGAATGGCTTCGTTTTGACGGTGCCCATCCTGCGGTATTGGCTGAGAAATACAACCGCTCTTATCGCCCCTATCTTTTAGGACAGAGGGGAGCTGCATCGCTCAACCAGTATTTTGGGATGCAACAGATGTTGCCACAACTGGAGAATAAACAAGTTGTATATGTCATCTCGCCCCAGTGGTTTAGTAAAAATGGCTATGAGCCAGCAGCCTTCCAGCAGTATTTTAATGGGGATCAGTTGACGAGTTTTCTGGAACATCAATCTGGAGATCAGGCTAGTCAATATGCAGCGATCCGCTTACTACAGCAGTTTCCAAATGTAGCTATGAAGGACCTGGTTCAGAAGTTGGCAAGTAAAGAAGAATTGTCGACGGCAGACAATGAAATGATTGAATTATTGGCTCGTTTTAATGAACGCCAAGCTTCCTTTTTTGGTCAGTTTTCGGTTAGAGGCTATTTCAAATACGATAAGCATGTAGCTAAGTATTTAAAGACCTTGCCAGACCAGTTTTCTTATCAAGCCATAGAAGATGTTGTCAAAGCAGATGCGGAAAAGAATACTTCCAATAATGATCTGGGAATGGAAAATTATTTCTATAATACGCAGATTAAAAAGGATTTGAATAAATTAAAGGATTCTCAGAAAAACTTTACCTACCTCAAGTCGCCAGAATATAATGACTTGCAGTTAGTGTTAACCCAGTTTTCTAAATCCAAGGTAAACCCGATTTTTATCATTCCACCTGTTAATAAAAAATGGATGGACTATGCTGGTTTACGAGAGGATATGTACCAACAAACGGTGCAGAAGATTCGTTACCAGTTAGAAAGTCAAGGGTTTACAAATATAGCAGATTTTTCTAAGGACGGTGGGGAGCCTTTCTTTATGAAAGATACCATCCATCTTGGTTGGTTGGGTTGGTTGGCTTTTGACAAGGCAGTTGATCCTTTCCTATCCAATCCAACACCAGCTCCGACTTACAATCTGAATGAGCGCTTTTTCAGCAAAGATTGGGCGACTTATGATGGAGATGTCAAGGAATTTCAATAGATAATAGTATAGAAGAGTTCAAGGATGAAACTAGTTTTCACGTTTTTTCTTGACTCTTTTTTTGGTTGTGATATAATTAACCAGTAAATAATTTTTCAAAGAATAGTATTTTTCTCTTAAAATAAAGAGAAGTCCAAAAGGAAAGGAGTCAGATATGAGACAGCTAGCGAAGGATATCGATGCTTTTTTGAATGAGGTGATTTTGCAGGCGGAAAATCAGCATGAAATCCTAATAGGTCATTGTACTAGCGAGGTAGCTCTGACCAATACCCAGGAGCATATCCTCATGCTCTTGTCAGAGGAATCTTTAACAAATTCAGAGTTGGCTCGTCGTCTCAATGTCAGTCAGGCGGCAGTTACCAAGGCCATTAAGTCTTTGGTCAAGGAAGGGATGTTGGAAACATCTAAAGATCCTAAGGATGCGCGTGTGATTTTTTATCAGTTGACTGATTTGGCTCGTCCAATCGCTGAGGAACACCATCATCACCATGAGCATACACTTTTAACCTATGAACAAGTGGCGACTCAGTTTACTCCAAATGAACAAAAAGTGATTCAGCGGTTTTTGACTGCTTTAGTAGGAGAAATAAAATAATGAGATATATTACGGTAGAGGATTTATCCTTCTATTATGATAAGGAGCCCGTTCTTGAACATATCAATTATAGTGTTGATAGTGGGGAATTTGTTACCTTGACAGGGGAGAATGGGGCAGCTAAGACGACACTCATCAAGGCCAGTCTTGGAATCCTCCAGCCACGCATTGGAAAGGTGACCATTTCAAAGACAAATACGCAGGGTAAGAAATTGAGAATAGCCTATCTTCCTCAACAGATTGCCAGTTTTAATGCTGGTTTTCCAAGTACGGTTTATGAATTTGTCAAATCTGGTCGCTATCCACGAAAGGGTTGGTTCCGTCGTTTGAATGCTCATGATGAGGAGCATATCAAGGCTAGTCTGGACTCAGTTGGGATGTGGGAACACCGAGACAAACGCTTGGGTTCTCTATCTGGGGGACAAAAGCAGCGAGCGGTGATCGCGCGTATGTTTGCTTCAGACCCAGATGTATTTATCCTAGATGAGCCAACAACGGGGATGGATGCAGGAAGTAAAAATGAATTTTACGAACTCATGCACCACAGCGCCCATCATCATGGCAAGGCTGTTTTAATGATTACCCATGACCCTGAAGAAGTTAAGGACTATGCGGACCGCAATATCCATCTAGTGCGTAACCAAGACTCGCCATGGCGTTGTTTCAACGTTCATGAGAATGATCAGGAGGTGGGCCATGCTTAGTTTATTATCTTATGACTTTATGCAGCGTGCCTTTCTGGCTGTTATTGCCATGAGTCTTTTCTCTCCAGTATTGGGAACCTTCCTAATCTTACGCCGTCAGAGTTTGATGAGCGATACCCTTAGCCACGTCTCGCTGTCGGGTGTAGCTTTTGGTCTGGTTCTGGGGATTTCTCCGACTATTTCAACTATTGCTATTGTCTTGATTGCGGCAGTCTTCCTGGAGTATCTCCGTACGGTTTACAAGAACTTTATGGAAATCGGGACAGCTATCCTCATGTCAACAGGTCTGGCTGTTTCTCTGATTGTCATGAGCAAGGGTAAAAGCTCTAGTTCTATGAGTTTGGACCAGTACCTTTTCGGCTCAATCGTGACTATTAGCGAAGAGCAGGTCATTTCCCTCTTTGTCATTGCGGCGGTTGTCTTGATTTTGACCTTCCTCTTCCTTCGTCCTATGTATATCCTGACCTTTGATGAGGATACGGCCTTTGTGGATGGCTTGCCAGTTCGTACCATGTCCATTCTTTTTAACATGGTGACGGGGGTGGCCATTGCCCTTATGATTCCAGCTGCGGGAGCTCTTCTGGTATCGACCATTATGGTCTTGCCAGCTAGTATTGCCCTGCGTCTGGGGAAAAACTTTAAATCGGTTATGCTGCTTGCCAGTGCTATTGGATTTTTGGGAATGGTAGCAGGACTTTACATTTCCTACTATGCAGAAACACCTGCAAGTGCAAGTATTACCATTATTTTTGTAACTGTCTTTTTACTCATTAGTTTAGTAAGACGTTTTATCAAATAGGAGATGAACATGAAAAAAATTAGCTTATTACTCGCCAGTCTATGTGCCTTGTTTTTAGTGGCTTGTTCCAATCAAAAGCAGGCAGATGGCAAACTAAATATTGTGACAACCTTTTACCCTGTCTATGAATTTACCAAGCAAGTCGCAGGAGATACGGCTAATGTAGAGCTCCTAATCGGTGCTGGTACAGAACCCCATGAATATGAACCGTCTGCCAAGGCAGTTGCCAAAATCCAAGATGCAGATACCTTCGTTTATGAAAATGAAAACATGGAAACATGGGTTCCTAAATTGCTAGATACCTTGGATAAGAAAAAGGTCAAAACCATCAAGGCGACAGGCGATATGTTGCTTTTGCCAGGTGGTGAGGAAGAAGAGGGAGACCATGACCATGGAGAAGAAGGCCATCACCATGAGTACGATCCCCATGTTTGGTTATCACCAGTTCGTGCCATTAAACTAGTAGAGCACATCCGTGACAGCTTGTCAGCAGATTATCCTGATAAAAAAGAGACTTTTGAGAAGAATGCAGCTGCCTATATCGAAAAATTACAAGCCTTGGATAAGGCTTATGCAGAAGGCTTGTCTCAAGCCAAACAAAAGAGCTTTGTAACGCAACACGCAGCCTTTAACTATCTCGCCTTGGACTATGGACTCAAACAAGTCGCTATCTCAGGACTTTCTCCAGATGCCGAGCCATCAGCTGCTCGTTTGGCAGAATTGACAGAGTACGTCAAGAAAAATAAAATTGCCTATATCTACTTTGAGGAAAATGCTTCACAAGCCCTTGCTAACACACTTTCAAAAGAGGCAGGTGTCAAAACAGATGTCCTCAATCCTTTAGAAAGTCTGACAGAAGAGGACACCAAGGCTGGAGAAAACTACATTTCCGTGATGGAGAAAAACCTCAAGGCTCTGAAACAAACAACGGACCAAGAAGGCCCAGCAATTGAGCCTGAAAAGGCAGAGGATACCAAGACAGTTCAAAATGGTTACTTTGAAGATGCAGATGTCAAGGACCGCACCTTGAGTGACTATGCAGGTAACTGGCAATCAGTTTATCCTTTCCTTGAAGATGGAACCTTTGACCAAGTCTTTGACTACAAGGCTAAGTTGACTGGTAAGATGACTCAGGCTGAGTACAAGGCCTACTATACAAAAGGCTATCAGACAGATGTGACTAAGATTAACATCACTGATAATACTATGGAATTTGTTCAAGGTGGACAAAGTAAGAAATTCACCTACAAGTATGTTGGTAAGAAAATCTTGACTTATAAGAAAGGAAATCGTGGCGTGCGCTTCCTCTTTGAAGCGACAGATGCGGATGCTGGACAATTCAAGTATGTTCAGTTTAGTGACCACAATATCGCCCCAGTTAAGGCAGAACACTTCCATATCTTCTTTGGAGGCACAAGCCAAGAAGCCCTCTTTGAAGAAATGGATAACTGGCCAACCTACTACCCAGATAACCTATCTGGCCAAGAAATTGCCCAAGAAATGTTGGCGCATTGATGAGAAATCGACTAGTTCATAGGAGCTAGTCGGTTTTTTGAAATAGGGGCTGATGTGTAGCCCATTTCATGTGTCGGCGGATAGCCTATAGCTGTTATCTTTGGTAGATGCAATTTTGTTTCAAGGAGCAGAGTATCATATTGGAAAAGGATCTGATAAATAATAATCAAATTTCACTCCTTTTAAAAATATTTGTTAAATATTTCACAAATGATTGAAAACGAATACAAAAAGTAATATAATGATGTTAAATAGATAGCGCGAAGGCGCAGGAGGAAAATTATATGGCTACATTTTATGTTCCGGCAGTCAACCTTATTGGAAAAGGTGTTGTAAATGAAGTGGGTCCTTATATCAAGGAACTTGGCTATAAAAAGGCACTTTTGGTGACAGATAAGTTTATCGAAGGCAGTGATATTTTACCTAAGGTTTTAAAACCGCTAGATGCAGAAGGAATCGAATATGTCATCTTTAGCGATGTAGAGCCAAACCCTACTTGTAAGAATGTCACAGATGGGGTAGCTGCTTTGCAAGAACATGGATGTGATTTTATCATCAGTCTTGGTGGTGGGTCTCCACAGGATGCAGCTAGTTGTATCTCTATCATGGCTACAAATGGTGGAAAACCACAGGATTATGAAGGACTTCATAAATCTGCTAAAAAAGGTCTTCCTGTTGTAGCTATCAATACTACTGCAGGTACATCAGCAGAAATTACCATTAACTATGTGATTACTGATGAAGAACGCAAAGTTAAGATGGTAATGGTTGACAAGAATAGCCTTGCCCTTATCTCTGTTAATGACCCGGAACTCATGCTTTCCAAACCTAAAGGCTTGACTGCAGCTACTGGTATGGATGCTCTGACTCACGCTGTTGAAGCTTTGGTAACACCTGGTGCTTATGATGTGACCAAGAAATTATCTATCGGAGCAATTGAGCTTATCAAGGAATATCTTCCTCGCGCTGTAGCAAATGGACACGATATTGAAGCGCGTGAAGGTATGGTCAATGCCATCTTCCTTGGTGGTATGAGCTTTAACAATGCAGGTCTGGGCTATGTTCACTCAATGGCTCACCAACTCGGCGCAGTATATAATTTGCCACACGGTGTTTGTTGTGCCATGTTGTTACCAGTTATAGAACGTGAAAATGCTAAACGTGTACCAGAAGCTTTCCGCAATGTTGCTAAAGCCTTGGGACTTCATGTAGAAGGTAAATCAGATGAAGAGTGTGCCGACTATGCGATTGCTGAGATTGAAAAGCTTTCTGAGACAGTAGGTATTCCTAAGAAATTGACTGAACTTGGTATTGAAGAAAAAGATTTCGACTTTGAATACCTTTCTAAGAATGCCTTGATTGATGCCTGCGCACCAGGAAATCCATTTATGCCAACCTTAGAAGAAACGATTGAGTTTTATAAAGAGTTGTTTTAGCAAGAGATTTGACGACAATGTGACAATTCACCTCTAATTATTGACATTTCAGGAAAAATCGCAGTAAAAACTGCACATCCTTCTTTAAATGTGCTATAATACAGAAAAAAAATAATGATGGAGGTCGTCGCGATGATAACAACATTTTTGATGATTTTTGTGGTGGTTTGTGTGCTCCTATTGCTGATAGTCACACTGAGTACAGTTTATGTGGTTCGTCAGCAGTCGGTGGCGATTATTGAACGCTTTGGGAAATACCAAAAGGTTGCCAATAGCGGTATTCATATTCGCTTGCCTTTTGGGATTGACTCGATTGCAGCACGAATCCAGTTACGCTTGTTGCAAAGCGATATTGTGGTTGAGACTAAGACCAAGGACAATGTGTTCGTTATGATGAATGTGGCTACTCAGTACCGTGTCAACGAGCAGAGCGTGACAGATGCCTACTATAAACTCATGCGTCCAGAATCTCAGATTAAATCTTATATCGAAGACGCTCTTCGCTCTTCTGTTCCCAAATTAACCTTGGATGAATTGTTTGAGAAAAAAGATGAGATTGCCCTTGAAGTTCAACACCAAGTAGCAGAAGAAATGACTACTTATGGTTATATTATCGTGAAAACCTTGATTACCAAGGTCGAACCAGATGCAGAAGTTAAGCAATCCATGAATGAAATCAATGCGGCGCAACGCAAGCGGGTCGCAGCGCAAGAATTGGCGGAAGCCGACAAGATTAAAATCGTCACTGCAGCTGAAGCCGAAGCAGAAAAGGACCGCCTCCATGGTGTGGGGATTGCCCAACAACGTAAGGCTATTGTGGATGGCTTAGCAGAGTCTATCACCGAACTCAAGGAAGCCAATGTTGGCATGACAGAAGAACAAATCATGTCCATCCTCTTGACCAACCAGTATTTGGATACTTTGAATACCTTTGCCTCTAAAGGAAATCAAACCATCTTTTTACCAAATACGCCAAATGGTGTGGATGATATCCGTACACAAATCTTGTCAGCCCTCCGTGCTGAGAAGAAATAATAGACTAAAGAGCTTGGCAACAGGCTCTTTTTAGTGTTCGTAAGAGATAAGCCTTAGCTTAAATAAGACTATTCACAAAAGTTACTAACAGGTTGTGGATAAGTGTGGATAACTGTCAGTGTTCTGCTGCTACTATTAGTTCACTGAATCTATTTAATAGACCAAACACATATTATTTCCTATAAATTTGGAAGTTAAAAACACTTTAAGTTAGTTATTAACAAATTGTGGAAAAACTTGTGAATTGCTATGGGGATAGAGTGTTTCTCGTGAAACATAAAATTTCTGTACATTTTCCTATTTATACCTGATCTAGTTAGACAAATTAATGCTAAAATAAAAGAGAGGTGTTATTTCCGTAAAACTTGGAAAAGGTTGCTACAGGAATATACAGATTTCTAAAAAAGAAACGTTAGCGGAATGGCAGATGTGATTTTATGGAGTTTTGATTTTACAGATGATCATACTCATGAATCTTTCATGGATAGTGTTGTTTGGAGCGATGAGGATTTTTATCATGTCAGCTTTATTGTGGGAAGATTTACTTCGTTTTCTCCTGAAATTGAGTTTTGTCCAGCCTCTAAACAAAAATTTAAGTTCAGTCTAGATAGGACTAGTATTTCAATGAGATGGTTTATTGTGGCTTGCTAGATTAGTTGCTAAATCGGTAGTTAAGATTAAGTTTTATTTTTTCAAACTTCAATCCTGCTATGCGTTTTATGTTATCCATAGTATTCTAGCGACTCTACCATTTCTGCTGACTTTTTTACATAGGGTGTTTGGGTAAATACTGACGCGAGAGTTAGGAATGATAGCTTTTCAATTTAAGGAGGGAAATAAGAATGACACCATTAAAATGGTTTGCAGGAGGCAGCGAAAGACGTTGTGAAGCCATGACGATCATAGATTATCTATTGGAAGATATAAAGGATACGCCTCAACTGACTCCCTTGAAAAATCTGTTAGTGAGTTATAAAAGACGATTAGAGGACGATGGGACCTCTACTCCATTTATTTTGAGTCAAATGAATGTTGACCTTGCGCGCGTATTGATTGATAACAAGCTAAGTTTGTCAGAAAATCAAGCTGAGCAGATCAAAAAATTGAGAGAACTATCTGCAATTCGCTATGGTTACTGATGAAGTGCAGGGACAGGCCATCTTCTACAATTTCCAGTCAAATAAATTGCATTCGCTTTCTCAAGCAGGTATACTAGTATAGTTAGATGAAAAATTCTGAAAATTTAAGAATAGAAAAGAGAACAAATCTTATGGCAAAAGATATTCGTGTCTTACTTTACTACCTTTACACTCCAATTGAAAATGCAGAGCAATTTGCTGCAGACCACTTGGCTTTCTGTAAATCAATTGGCCTTAAAGGTCGTATCCTAGTCGCTGACGAGGGAATTAACGGAACAGTTTCAGGTGATTATGAAACAACTCAAAAATACATGGACTACGTTCACAGCCTCCCAGGTATGGAAGACCTCTGGTTCAAGATTGACGAAGAAAGTGAACAAGCCTTCAAGAAGATGTTTGTTCGCTACAAGAAAGAGATTGTCCACCTTGGTTTGGAAGACAAGGACTTTGACAACGACATCAACCCACTTGAAACAACAGGTGCTTACTTGTCTCCAAAAGAGTTCAAAGAAGCTCTTCTTGACGAAGATACCGTTGTCCTTGACACACGTAACGATTATGAGTACGACCTAGGACACTTCCGTGGGGCTATCCGCCCAGATATCCGCAACTTCCGTGAGTTGCCACAATGGGTCCGTGACAACAAGGAAAAATTCATGGACAAGCGTGTCGTGGTTTACTGTACAGGTGGCGTTCGCTGTGAGAAATTCTCAGGTTGGATGGTCCGTGAAGGCTACAAAGATGTTGGCCAATTGCACGGAGGAATTGCAACTTACGGTAAAGACCCCGAAGTTCAAGGTGAGCTTTGGGATGGGAAAATGTACGTCTTTGACGAGCGTATTGCCGTAGATGTAAACCATGTCAACCCAACCATCGTAGGGAAAGACTGGTTTGATGGAACACCATGTGAACGTTATGTCAACTGTGGAAATCCATTCTGTAACCGTCGTATCTTGACATCAGAAGAAAATGAAGACAAGTACCTTCGTGGATGCTCACACGAGTGCCGTGTTCACCCACGTAACCGCTATGTTTCAGAAAATGAATTGACACAAGCTGAAGTGATCGAGCGCCTAGCCGCTATCGGTGAAAGCTTGGATCAAGCAGCTACTGTATAAGATTAAACAGTCCTTAGGGGCTGTTTTTCTATGCTTTTTACTCAAAAATTAATACTCAATGAAAATCAAAGAGCAAACTAGGAAGCTAGCCGCAGGCTGTACTTGAGTACGGCAAGGCGAAGCTGACGCGGTTTGAATTTGATTTTCGAAGAGTATAAAGTTTGTTTTTGTATCTTTCAGAAAAATAAGGTATACTATATGTAAACGATTTCAAAGGAGTTCAGTTATGACGAAAACATTTTTTATTCCAAATAAACAGAGCATTTTAGGAGAACAGGAAATTTTGACTGCCAAGTCTATCTTGGCCTTGGTGGATGGTTTGGAGTCGCATAGCTATGATGCTATCTATCTCCGTCAGCCTCTTAATCGTCTTGAGTATATCGAGTGTGCGATAGTGGGGCAATCACAATTTCTTTTTAAGGTCAGTTATGCTGATAGTCAAAAGGCTTACCGTATCGATCTTCCTGACCTACTCACGAAGACAGACTGGCAGATTATCAAATCATTTTTAGATGCTCTGCTTGCTTATACAGGAACTGAGATTGAAGGACTAGATGGTTTTGATTTTGAAGCTTATTTCCAAGCAAGTATTCAAGCCCATCTGACAGACGCTGCAGCCCGTTTTACGATTTGCCAAGGAATTTTTAATCCTGTTTTCTTTGGTCATGAGGACTTGAAAAGCTTTTTAGAGGAAAATGGCTTGGCTCAGTTTGAAGCGCGTGTACGTGCGGTTCAAGAGACAGATGCCTACTTTGCAAGAGTTTCCTTCTATCAGGATGGAGAAGGCCAAGTGCACGGTGTTTACCATCTGGCTCAAGGAGTCAAGACAGTATTACCGAGAGAACCATTTGTTCCTACTGCCTATATTGAGCAATTGGTGGATAAGGAAGTGCAGTGGGAGATTGACTTGGTTCAAATCACAGGAGACGGCTCTAAACCAGAAGACTATGAAGCCATTGTCCGCTTAGACTATGCAAAATTCCTAGAGTCACTACCATCAGCATCTTACCACCAACTAGATGCCAATCAATTAGAAGTGCAACCCATCTTAGACAAAGATTTTAAAGCATTAGCACAAGAAAAGTAAAGCAGAAGCAGGTCAATTGCTATTTAGCGTGCGAAATATGGTTTAGTCTTGTTAAGTTTTGTAATATAAAATTTTAAGAATTGCTTAGTTCAATAAAAAACAGCATAATATAAAAAATATAATATTATTCGGTAACTAATTATCAGGAGATTTTAAGATGGATATCAAGAAGGAAGTAGGTAAAAGAATCCGAATGTTGCGAGAGATGAAACATATCACTCGTGAAACTCTTTGTGATGATGAAACTGAGATAACGGTGCGCCAATTAGCACGGATTGAATCAGGCCAGTCTTCCCCGAGTTTATCCAAGGTAGAGTATATAGCTTACAAACTAGGCTGTTCAATTTCACATATAGTAGATATGGATCATATGATTTTACCCTCCGAGTACTTGATATTAAAGGATAAACTCATTAAGTTTCAAACTTATGGAGATGATGATAGAATCCAAGTTAAGGAAGAGTTGTTTGAAAGAGTTTACGAACACTATTATGACAGTCTACCTGAGGATGAGCAGATTGCAGTTAGTGCCTTACAAGCTAGTTTTGATGTCTTTGTAAGTGAAGATGCAGGTTTTGGCGATGCTTTGCTGGATGAATATTTTGAACAAGTAAAGATAAGGAAAAACTATTCGGTGAATGATTTGCTTCTGATAAAATTGTACTTTGTTTCGTGTTTAGCAAGACCGATTGGGTATCATCATGAACTGTTTTGGATGCTTTCTAAAAAACTTATAAGAGAAACAAATTCATCCGATTTAGAGACAGCTTATATGTTAAAGAGAACAGTGCTTGATTCTTTAGCTGTTCAATGGATGGAAAAATCTTACTCCACTTTTGAGCCTTATGTTAAGGCGATGAACAGGCTGATGATTTTATCGCAGGATTTTCAAAACAAGCCAATTGTTGATATGCTTGAAGCTATGTGTACCTTATTTCATAAACGGGATAAGGAAAAAGCCATCCGCTTATACGATAGAGCTATTATTTGTGCTCAAGCATTTGGAGACCAAGTATTAGAAGCGCGTATATTGGGAGAAAAAGAAAAAGATTTAAAAACTTTTGAGGAAATGGAGAGCTAACATGACATTTTTGTCATGTTTTTTTATTTTTGAAAGCGCTATACTATGATCATAAAGAACAAGAGATAAGGAGGAAAGAAGCATGTTTGGATTTGAAGTATTCTTAAGTCTTAGTTTTTGGTTTTCTGGATAGGAGATAGAAATGGAAGATTTTAGTATCTCGCTAGAGACGTTTACACAAACTCGCCACAGTTTGCTGTTTCGAAATAACACGACGGAGCAAAAGTTGGTACAAATAGAGTTGAATAAGGAACCATTCCGTTTAGCTATTTTAGATGCAGGCGAAGAGCGAGTTTTAATCTTACCAGAAGAATTATCTATTATCGAAAGTTTTAGAATTTCAGAAGTGGAGGACAATCCATGATGTCAAAAAAACATGTTGTAGAGACAATGGTTCTTCTTGTGATAGCATCTTTATTTTTAGCAGGATTTTACTATCAAAACCAGGAATCTCATCATCAAGAAGAAACAGCGCAAGAGCTCCTCTTAAAAAAAGAGGAGGAAATAAACCAATATATTTCAAAAACTAAAAATACAACATTCAAGAATGCATTGTTAACCTCTAATGAGGGAGCACAGGTTCAACTATCAGATTATAAGTTTAGACCAAAGGTTGTGGTATTCTGGGCTAGTTGGTGTCCTGATTGCCAAAAAGAGCTCCCAATCATTCAGCGCCTTTATGATAAATACCAAGATAAAGTTGATTTCTTTATGGTGGATATAGTTGATGGGGAACGTGAAACACTTGAAACCTCTCATCAATTTTTAAGGAATCAGGGTTTTACCTTTCCAGTTTATATAGATCAAGATTTACAAGCTTTTAAGTTTTTTGATGTAAAAGCTATTCCAACAATATTTATAGTGGATAAAGATGGGATAGTGAAACAAATTTATGTAGAACAAGGAAGCGAAGAAATCTTGTCTAAAGATTTAAAACAGTTAATAAATGACTGAAATGAGAATCTCATTTGGTTATTATAAAAAATTTTTTAAAAGGAGGGTTTTCTGATGAGAAAACTAACTGGACGTGTCAAAAGACACATTGTAGCAGGTCGCTTTTGTATTATAGGTCTTCGATATGGAGTAGGCATATTTTGTTGGGATTAAATAGGAGGATGAAGTAGTGAAAAAACTAAGTAACAAAAATAAACAGCACATTGTAGCAGGTCGCTTTTGTATTATAGGTCTTCGATATGGAGTAGGTATATTTTGTTGGGATTAAAAGGAGGGTTAAGTAATGAAAAAACTAAGTAATAAACATAAAAAACACATTGTGGCAGGTCAATTTTGTGCTGTTTCACCACTCGGTATTTATGGAATGCTCACAGGTATTGGGTTCTTCTGCTGGAGTTAACGTAATCTAAAAATCTCTGGCAGGGTTCATTCCTTGTCAGAGACTTTTTAATATAATGAACGGAGAGAAACTATGAATCGTGTGATTTTAAGTCTTAAAAATATTGATAAAACATATGGGAAAGAACAGGTTTTACATAATATTTCCTTTGATATTGAGCAAGGGGAAATATGTGGTCTTATCGGTGAAAATGGTGCAGGAAAGACAACCTTAATGAGAATTCTTCTAGGACTAATTCAAGCTGATAAGGGAGAAATTGAGAGTGTTTCGCAGCATAAGATTGGTAGTATTATCGAATCACCTGCCCTCTATCCAAACTTGACTGGACGTCAACACCTGCAATATTATAAAACAAGATTTGGTTTAAAGACAGATATCACAAAAATGTTGGAATTGGTTCACTTGCCGGAACCGTCATGGGATCGAAAAGTAAAAAACTATTCCCTTGGAATGAAGCAAAGACTATCGATAGCAATTGCGCTTTTGGATAATCCAGAGCTTATTATCTTAGATGAACCAGTGAATGGTTTAGATCCTCAAGGGATTTCAGATTTAAGAAAAATGATTTTGAATTTACGGGATCAGTTAGGAGTTACTTTTTTAATCTCGAGCCATATTCTGTCAGAATTGGAATTTATAACAGATAAGTATATCATCATGAAAAAAGGAAAGATTCTAAATGTGATGAGTTCAAAAGAGCTAGCAAATGATTTGTCAGAAAAGCTCTTCCTTAAGACGAGTAATAATCAGATTCTAAAAACGTTTTTAAAAGAAGAGGGCATTGTTCATTTTGAGCAGGATGACTATCTGGTTGTGCCAGAAAAGGAAAAATTAATGGCTATCTTGGAATATAGTGTCGTGTCAAATCTAGTGATACAGGATATTTATATTAAGAAAGAACGCTTTGAGGACTACTATTTGCATAATATTATCTGATGATTTAAGAAAGGAGGAGAGTCATGAATTCTCTTAAAGCAGATATGTATAAATTTTACTGGGAAAAAAGAGGAGTACTTCCTAGTTTGTTGATAGGATTATTGATTTTGTTATTCTCCTTATTTTTTAAGTCATCGAATGAAGATGAACCAGCATTTCGAGTATTGATTTCAAATGTGAGTGGTTTTATTCCTTTGCTTTTTATCTCTACTAATTTATTTTTCTGGGGGGAAGATTATAGTTTCCGTACGATTAACATTCTCCTCACAAAAGAAAAACAACGTTGGAAGTTATTTTTATATAAAACTTTGGGAGCCTTTTGTTTGTCTTTCCTATATGTAACTATTTTTTATAGTTTAACAGCCCTCGTCTATTTGGAGGGAGACTTGGTGTTGATTGTTTCGACATTTTTACATCAACTACCATACTATTTGGTTATTATCAGTATCTCATTATTAATTTTTCAAATATTTGATAAGGTTTATGAATCATGTATGATTTATATACTCTATATTTTACTGTTTGATAACCTATTGGTTTATGTCCTTCCAAACTCTGGTGAGAGTGTGAGAGACTATTTATTAATGACTTTAAATTTGAAAACTTCCCCTGGAGTAAGTCAATTTACCCTTACGAATGTAGGCTATCCTATATTGGTAAGTATAGCAGTGATTGTACTTGCGTTTGTTGTATTCAGTAAAAAAGAATTTAAGTAGGAGTACTAATGATGAAAAAAATAGGAATTGTAATTGGGCTGTTGTTACTGTTTGTAGTGGCTGGAATTTTATTAACCTTAAAACGAGGAGAGACGACAATCAGTGTAAAACAATCGTGGGCTCTTTCTTCTAAAAGTATTAAAACGTTAGAGTTTTATGGTTCAAAGCAAGCAATTGATGTTAAAGTTGTCAAGAGTGAATCAGATGAAACAAGTGTTCAAATAGAAGGAAAAGTTTCCGAAGAATCAGTGAATAACATAACTAAAAACGTTAAAATGAGTTCAGATAGTCTATATATTCCATTTTCACAACATGGCTTTAATTTGGCTTTGAGTTCACAAGGGAAAGACAAGTTATATGTAACCATTTCCTTAGGGAAAAATGCAACTTTCGAAAAAATTTTTGTAGATACTCTTGTTGGCGATGTATCTATTACAGTTCCTAAAGATTTTGATGGAATCTATACTTTGCATACAAATAATACAGGAGAAGTTTTAAAGGTTCCTACGACAAATCAAACTTCGAATAGCGTCATTGAAGTTGATGGTTATAGTAAGATAAGTGTTGAAAAAGGAGAAAATAATGGTTAGTCACTATAAACAAGCAACTTTGCTGGATTGTGGAATGGCTTGTGTAAAGACAATCATTTCTTACTATTTCCCAAAATTAGAACATTTAGATAGTCTACAATTTGATAACAATAACCACCAAGGACTGTCTTTGTTTGATATAGAAGATATACTAAAAAGCTATGGTATTGATGCGGATTCTTATCAAATTGAGACTCCTAGTTTGTTAAACAACGTATCATTTCCTTATTTACTAGTAGTAGAAAGAGCTAGCTTGCCTCATTATATCGTCGTGTTGGATGGAGACAGTAGTTCATTGATTGTTTCTGATCCTGCAAATGAGGAAATTGAGAAAATTTCAAGATTAGAACTTTTTAGTCAGAGTGTAGGAATTGTTTTAATTCCTCAAAAGAATGAGAATGTTAATTCAGAAGATAGAAAAGATATTGTTACGATAAGCTATGCAGATAAGTTATATCATAGATTTCTAGCTTCACTTGGTTGGAAGAGAAAATTGGCAATCTTTTTCTTGGGATTAGCTAAAATTAGTTTACCTATTGCTATTGCTTTTTTACTACAAATAACAATGTCTGGTCTACTTAACATTCAGTTTAGTATTCAACTATTTACCCTAGCTTCAATAATATTAGCTTCATATTTGTATTGGCAGTTCTCTATATTAGAAACGAGATTAAAAGGAAAGATTGAGAATAATTTTTTAAATGATATTCTGTCCTCTTTTTATAAGAACCAATTAAATGATTTTTCTTTAACTAAAAATTATGAGTATGTGAGTAGTTATTTTTGGAATTTATTGTTATCAGCAACAGGTATTATGCAAAAATTTTACTTAAAGGTACAGCTTTTAGTGTTTTGTTTGCTACTGTTATTGCTATTAAAATTGAATATTATTATTTTCGCAGTTACATGCGTATCTATAGCTATTCTTGGTTTATATGTCAATTTTGAAATACGAAAAGTTGTAAAAAATCAGCGAGAATTTATTGCTAATAGTTCTAACTTTAGTTCTCTGGTAGAAAATACAATTTATGGTTTGCAAGATATTATAAGTTTCCAAAAATCTAGCGACTTCATCAAAGAATTTGATGAAAGACTCAATGAACTATTGGGAACGAAACTAGATAGTACACATATTACCAATAGATTATTAGCTTCTACGCAGATATTTATTGGTTTAACTGGTTCATTTTTGCTTGCTACTGTAAATATTATTAGAGATTACGCACATATATCGGAGTATACAAATAGTATTTTGATTTTATTACTGTTATCCAGCATTTTAAATTCTTTAATTACATCTTGGGTAGCATTGAAAAAAAGTCAATATTCCTTTGAGTTTATTGGACTAGAGGAAGTAGGGATGGAAAGTAATCTTGCTACCATTCCAGTATCTAAAATTGAACAATTGTCATGCCGGAATTTATGTAAAAAATGGGATGAAAGATTGGTGTTTACTAAATTAAATTTTGAGTTCAATAGTGGTGAATTAACCGTTATTACAGGCGGGAATGGAACTGGGAAATCATCTCTTTTGAATATTATTCAGGGATTATCTTCTCCAACAGAGGGTGATATTGTACTGAATGGAATGGAAAGTTTTTCTACTTTAGAGGAGACTAATATTTTAGATTATTTAAGCGTGTATTCATCTGAATTTCATGTATTCCCTGGAAGTGTTTCAAAAAATATTAATTTCACTCTATTTAATAAGGAAAACTATGAATCAAATAATCTTGATAGTCTGAATCTCAATATAGCTCTAAGTCATCAGATTGATGGGAAAGCCACCAATATTTCGCAAGGTCAGAAACAAAAAATTCTACTCATGAGGAGTTTATCGCAAGAAAAGGACATCTATCTATTTGATGAGCCTACAGGAAATTTGGACAGAAACTCAACTGAATTATTTCTAAATGAGGTTGAGAAATTAGTGAACGAGGAAAAGATTGTTATTGTCGTGACTCATGATAAGGATGTTATTGCTAGAGCAGGTAAAGTTATTAATATGGACGAATTTCATTAAAAGTTAATAAATGGAGATTGGTGGTTTCTAATCTTAATTTTACATATAACTAGTTTGCATAATATTTGGAATAACGAACTTCATAGCAACGTTATCATACTACTGAACTCTAGGAATAAAACCCATCCTAGGACAAAGATTTTAAAGCATTAGCACAAGAAGAGTAAATCAGAAGCAGGTCAATCGACTTGCTTTTTGGTATAGAAAAATCCTGCCATGGATGACAGGATTGAATCTTAAAGAAAGGCTAAGATACGAAGATAATCTCCAATCAGTGCCACTTCAGCTACAAAGAAGAGGAGGATAATGACTCCGTTCACAAGGACAGACAAGAATAATTGATAGAAGGAGTCGGTTTCACTTGCTTGACTTGGCCTTGTAATGATATGGAGACTAGCAAGCAGAATGATTCCAATGCTAATCACACACAAGAGGGCTGTAAATCGCAGGCTATCAAAGAAGGCAAAGAAACTAGCAATAGCAGTGAGGAAGATTGGAATTGCCAAGAGTTGACTATATTGTTGGAGAACCTTTTCTAGCGTCCAGTCCTTTTCTTGGTAGATAAATCGTCTCACGACGAAACTACCCAAGAGGAATGAAAAGAAGAAGAGTGTTGTTGCTACTAGGATAGAGATAATCGAAAAGAGATTCAATGAAGCAAATTGTTCAGGGAAGTGATTATGCATAGTTGCTATATGTCCATAGTAAGCATGTTTGATGTGGTAGATACTAAAGAAAAAGGAAGATGCAGAAAACAGAATGAGCAAGAGAAAGGCTGTGTAACTGTGTGTGCTACTTGTTTCAAGCTTGCTTGTAGGAGATTTGAGAGCCTCCACTAGCCAAGACCAAAAATCAAGCACTTGCTCTTTCCATTTATCCGTAGATTTTGGAGCTTGGTCGGGGATATAGGGACTTTCTAAGGATTGACTGAGAAGAAGGGGCTCTTTCGTGGTTGGTTTTTGCTGCGGAAGTGCTTCTTGACTCTCTTCAGCTTTAGTGACTTTTTCTGTTTCCCCAGAAAGATCTTGCTCTTCTTCAGTAGAATCTAATGCTTTCTTTTCTTCTATTTCTGTTCTTGATTCACTGTCTTCAGGCGTTTCAATTTTCTCTTCTTGCTGGCTTTCCAGTTCGACTTTAGCTTGAGAGACTTCCTCCTCTACTTGAGTATTTTTTTCAATTGGTGTATCAAGATCGGCTATCGTTTCTTCAGCCTTGTCTGCAACCTCTTGGGCTTGTTCATCAGGTTTGTTCTTGCTTGTTGTTTTTACAAAATCATTACTTTCAAACCATTCTTGTTTCATGGTAGAACCTCCTTTTTAGTTAGATAAATATGCTTCCATAGTAGCGGATGTAAGCGCTTTTGTCAACGTCTGTTTGGTATGGATATTAGCTCAATATTATTATCAGCTCTAGCAATGAGTTGATCCTTGACATCGGTTTTTTCAGTTTTGTAAGGGTTGCTTAATTCCGTACCTCTTGATTTAGGCTCTTCTCTTGTGAATTGGAAGATAGAACCATAGTTACTTGAGATGTCCCAGTTAATTCGTTGGTTCTCTTTCTGGTCTAGGATGATTCTGAGATACTTTTTAGCAGTCAGTTCAACCTTACCATGGACTTGGATATTTTCAGCGTGGAAGTGCTTATCTGTTGACTCTAGCTGACTATCTGTAAGGTCTGTATCAAAGATATTAATGATATTAGGGGTTGTGAGTTTACTGTTTTTGATACGACTTCCTTCAATTCGGAGGAGATAGCCATTATTGGTATTGATGGTCGCATTTTCAAGACTAGCATTAGTGATACTAGTTTGTCCACGATTGGCTGACACGTTGATTCCTTTTAGAGTTCTCCCTTTTGGAAGTTGGAGAATAACTTCTTCAAAACGACGAGAGTAGCTACTTGCGATATGGAGAATCCCGCCAATTCCAGAAGAGAGAAATGGACTTTCAGACAGTTTCTTATCAGTGAGGCTCAGCGTTTTATCGTTTTGATTTGTGACAAGATCATGGTGAGCAGAAATAGATGGATGGTAAGAAATGTGGATTTGATCATCGAAAGAGTCTGTGATGATCAGTGCGTGTTGGTGGAGCGTGATCTCTAGGTTTTCGACTTCCTTGCCAAAGGTCAGCTCTTCCATCCGACTATCATAGACAGGTTCCTTGGACATGGCAAGTAGGCTCTTGATTCCGTCAGATTGGATGCCTACAAAGAGCAGGATAAATCCGATAACGGTAGTCACCACACCAAAAATGAGAAATCCTTTTGTCAATTTACGCATGCTGGTCACCTCTCTTTCCTTTTTTGAGAACAAATTGCACCAGGCGAACAATGAGTAGGCCGAAGAAGCGAGCTACATAGGAAATACCTAATAAAACCAGCGAAGAAGCACCGATAGCTAGTAAACCAGAACCGAAAATCAAGATAAAGGCTGATTTAGCTTGGTCTAGGACAGTAAAACTTTCAACTAAAAATAGGAATCCGCCGATGATACCAAGTATGGAAACCGCAAAGAAAGCCAAGATGACAGTCAAGGCTGCCACAAGGATTGCGAACAGGGACACGAGGATGGCGATTCCCAGAGGAATACCGATGGGTGCCGCAAGGAGAGCTAACAAGGCGATATGCAAAATTTGTCGGTTATTCTTTTGAGCGGGTGCTTCATTGATTTTTTTATCGAGAAGATTGGAGAGAACTTCGTGGGCCGCTTCTTTGGGAGTTCCCAAGCTAGCGATGAGTTCTTCTTCTCCTTCGACTCCAGCATCGTCAAAGAGTTCCCTGAAATAGTCCATGGCTTCAATTTGGTCAGCCTGAGGCAGTTTTTTGAGATAGAGTTCTAGCTGAGTCAGGTATTCAGTTCTTGTCATGGCGGATACTCCCTTCTATGATGCCATTAATGGTGTCTGTATAGAGTGCCCATTCATCTTTCAGGGTCACGAGCTGTTCTATACCACCATTTGTCAAGGAGTAGTATTTGCGCATGCGACCTTGGAACTCTCTAGAATAGGTTGTCAGAAAGCTATTGCCTTCCAATTTTTTGAGAATGGGATAGAGCGTAGATTCTTTGATGTTAGCGATAAGCTTAATGGTCTGGCTAATCTCATAACCATAAGAATCATCCTGCTCCAGTACGGCCAAGATGAGAAATTCAATCAAGGCAGAGGATGTTGGAAAGTACATGGGAAACCTCCTTTTCTAATGTGTAAGATTTTTATATATAATTTTTCTACACATACATTGTACATCTAAATGAAAGCCCTGTCAAGAGAAATGTGTAAAATTTTTATATATAAAAAACTTCTAGCCAAAACTAGAAGTTTAAAGGATTTTATCAGCTCTGTCCACTGTAAAGAGGGCCACAGTCATCAGGATATCGACGAGTAAGAGGGCAGCTACAGCTGGCACCCAAGAGTGGAAAAGGTCAAAACTGTAACCAAAGAGGGTTGGCCCAAAGGCTGCTAGGATATAGCCTCCTGTTTGAGATAAACCAGACAATTGGGCAGTCTTTTCAGGGGCGCTTGTCTTGAGTGAAAAGTTGACCATGAGATAGGGGAAGAGGGCGCTGGTTGCGGTTCCGATGAGGAGATGGATGGCAAGCCAGTAAAAGAAATTACCGATTGGGAAAAAGAGCATGGAAATGCCGACCACACCAGCTAGTGAAACCAGAGCGAGCATGAGCTGACGGTTGCGAGTAGACAAGCTGGTTGTCAGGCTTGGGATGGTCATTGAAAAAGGAATGCTAATCAGAGAGAAGATAGAAGTCAGCAAGCCAGCTTCGTGACTGGATAGGCCTGCATGGATAGCCATGGTAGGTAGCCAGGTCATAGCTGTGTAAAAGAGCAAGGATTGAAAACCTGCAAAGACAATAACTGCCCAGACCTGTTTATTACGCATGACCTTTGCTTTGCTTTTTTGTTTGGTTTGTGGAGCCAGTCTGTGATTATAGCGGTGATTAGGTAGCCAGACCAAAAAAGTTGCAAGGCAGAGCAGGGTGAGGAGGATGATAAGTCCTTTCCAAGAACTGGCTTGTGTAATAGGCACAGCCAGATAGGAGGCCAGAGCCGTTGCAATCCCCATAGAGGTTACATATAAGGTGGTCAGAAAACCAATCTTCTTTGGTTGATTGGCTTGGATAAGACTAGGAAGCAGCACATTGATGACTGCGATACTTGCCCCCACCATCAAGGTTCCTAGATAGAGCAGGGGCAGATTGATTAGTCGAATGAGAGAACCGATAGTCAAGAAGAAGAGGCTGTAGGTGAAGAGATGCTCCAAGCCGATTTTTTGAGCCAGTCGGGTAGAAAATAGTGAGAAGAGGGTAAACATGAGGAGGGGAAGGCTGGTCAAGACACCAAGCGAACTAACTTCTACTCCCAGTCCTTGAGAAATATCTCCCAAAATAATGGGTAAAACAGTAAAAGGAGTCCGCAAGGAAACACCAATCAGGATAATACCTGGAACAAAAAAGAGTGATTGCTTTTTCATATAATACCTCTTCTAGCTGATTTTAATAACAGCTTATTTTAAGGTTTTTTCCTTATAATGTCAAGTAAGGTTTTGGGCTTTCAAGATAAAAATGGGAAAGTCTTGAAAATTATGATAAAATAGTGGAAGGAAATCTATACATTGGAGAAAAACTGTGTCTGAAAAGCAAAAAATCAGCGTATTGATGTCGGTCTATATCAAGGAAAATCCGACATTTTTAAAGGATGCTATTGAGAGTGTTCAAAATCAGACCCTGAAACCGAGCGAGTTGGTTCTGGTTGAGGATGGGCCTTTGACACCTGAGCTCTATCAGGTATTAGACCAGCTTGAAGCTGAGTCTGATATTCCAGTGAAACGCTATCCTCTTGAGCAGAATCAAGGTTTGGGTCTGGCTCTTCGACAGGGTGTTTTGCAGTGTCAGTACGATATCATCGCTCGTATGGATACAGATGATATAGCTGTTCCAGACCGTTTTGAGAAACAGGTTCAGCTAATGGAGAAGGACAAGCTCGACCTATTAGGTGGACATATTGCAGAGTTTGTTGACAATCCTGATGAGATCGTTTCTTACCGTCGTGTTCCAACCCAGCATGCAGATATTGTAGCTTATCAAAGGATGAGAAGTGCCTTTAACCACATGACTGTCATGTTCAAGAAGGACATGGTTCTCAAGGCAGGCAACTATGAGGATGGCCTTTATATGGAGGATGACCTCCTCTGGCTCAATATGATTGCTGCAGGAGCTAAGACTGGAAATCTGGATCAAATCTTGTGTCAGGTTCGTGTTGGAGCAGGAATGTTTGAGCGTCGTGGGGGACTGCGTTACCTCAAACTCTATCGTCAAGCTCGTCAGCGCATGCTGAAGAGAGGGCAAATTTCTTACATGGAGTATGCCAAGAGTGTTGCCATTCAGATGATTGTTGCCCTTTGTCCCGGATTTGTCCGACAGTTTATTTTTATGAAACTGTTACGAAAAAGCAAGTAAAAGATTGTAGCAAATCATAAACTTTAGAAAAAGTGTTATAATAACAATATAATGCTCTTCGAAAATCAAATTCAAACCGCGTCAACGTCGCCTTGCCGTACTCAAGTACAGCCTGCGGCTAGTTTCCTAGTTTGCTCTTTGATTTTCATTGAGTATAATCATCCAGCTCTTTTAAGGAGGAGTAAATTTCTATGAATAAAAAACTCACAGATTATGTGATTGATCTGGTGGAAATTTTAAATAAACAACAAAAACAGGTTTTCTGGGGAATATTTGATATTTTGAGTATGGTGGTTTCCATCATTGTATCTTATATTTTATTCTACGGATTGATTAATCCAGCACCTGTTGACTACATTATCTATACGAGTTTGGCCTTCCTGTTCTATCAATTGATGATTGGATTTTGGGGGCTGAACGCTAGTATTAGTCGTTACAGCAAGATTACGGATTTCATGAAAATCTTTTTTGGTGTGACTGCTAGCAGTATCTTGTCATATAGTATCTGCTATGCCTTCTTGCCACTTTTTTCAATCCGTTTCATCATTCTCTTTATCTTGTTGAGTACTTTCTTGATTTTATTGCCACGGATTACTTGGCAGTTAATCTACTCTAAACGCAAAAAGGGAAGTGGTGATGGAGAACACCGTCGAACCTTCTTGATTGGTGCCGGTGATGGTGGAGCTCTCTTTATGGATAGTTACCAACATCCAACTAGTGAATTAGAACTTGTCGGTATTTTGGACAAGGATTCTAAGAAAAAGGGCCAAAAACTTGGTGGAATCCCTGTTTTGGGTTCATATGATGATCTGCCTGAATTAGCCAAACGCCATCAAATCGAGCGTGTTATCGTTGCGATTCCGTCGCTTGACCCGTCAGAATATGAACGTATCTTGCAGATGTGTAATAAGCTGGGAGTCAAATGTTACAAGATGCCTAAAGTTGAAACAGTTGTTCAGGGACTTCACCAAGCAGCTACTGGGTTCCAAAAAATTGATATTACGGACCTTTTAGGTCGTCAGGAAATTCGTCTTGACGAATCGCGTCTGGGAGCAGAACTTACTGGAAAAACAATCTTGGTTACAGGTGCTGGTGGCTCAATCGGTTCTGAAATCTGTCGCCAAGTTAGTCGTTTCAATCCTGAACGCATCGTTTTGCTCGGTCATGGGGAAAATTCAATCTACCTTGTTTATCATGAATTGATTCGTAAATTCCAAGGGATTGATTATGTACCTGTGATTGCGGACATTCAAGACTATGATCGTTTGTTGCAAGTCTTTGAGCAGTATAAGCCAGCTATTGTTTATCATGCGGCTGCCCACAAACACGTTCCTATGATGGAGCGCAATCCAAAAGAAGCCTTCAAAAACAATATCCGTGGAACCTACAATGTTGCTAAGGCTGTTGATGAAGCCAAAGTACCTAAGATGGTTATGATTTCGACGGATAAGGCGGTTAATCCACCAAATGTTATGGGAGCAACCAAGCGCGTGGCGGAGTTGATTGTCACTGGTTTTAACCAACGTAGCCAATCAACCTACTGTGCAGTTCGTTTTGGGAATGTTCTTGGTAGCCGTGGTAGTGTCATTCCAGTCTTTGAACGCCAGATTGCTGAAGGTGGTCCTGTAACGGTGACAGACTTCCGCATGACCCGTTACTTTATGACTATTCCAGAAGCTAGCCGTCTGGTTATCCATGCTGGTGCCTATGCCAAGGACGGAGAAGTTTTTATCCTTGATATGGGCAAACCAGTCAAGATTTATGACTTGGCCAAGAAAATGGTCCTTCTAAGTGGCCACACCGAAAGTGAAATTCCAATCGTTGAAGTTGGAATCCGCCCAGGTGAAAAACTCTACGAAGAACTCTTGGTATCAACCGAACTCGTTGACAATCAGGTTATGGATAAGATTTTCGTTGGTAAGGTTAATGTCATGCCTCTAGAAGCTATCGACCAAAAAATTGAAGAGTTCCGCACTCTTAGTGGAGATGAGTTGAAGCAAGCCATTATCGCCTTTGCCAATCAAACTACCCACGTTGAATAAAAAAGAAAAACGCATAGTATCAAGGTTCTTCTGAAGAACCTTGGTAATATGCGTTTTGTTATGTATAGATTTATACTCAATGAAAATCAAAGAGCAAACTAGGAAGCTAGCCGCAGGCTGTACTTGAGTACGGCAAGGCAACGCTGACGTGGTTTGAATTTGATTTTTGAAGAGTATTACTTCATTTTCTTCTGAAATGGGGTTGTCGCCCAGTCTATGTTATTGAAAATACTCCAAAACTTCTATGGGTTTGTGGGCGATAAAATCAGGATGATAGTTTAGCAAGTCTGCTTGTTCTCCAAATCCCCAAGTGACGGCCAATTTCTGAATGCCTGTTTCTTGGGCTCCAAGCATATCAAACTTGGTATCACCGATGATGATGGCTTGTTCTGGTGCTAGTTGATGTGTTTGTAAGGCTTGGCGAATGACATCTGCCTTATGGGGTGCTTCAGGGCTGGAACCATAAATGCCATCAAAGAAATGATAGATTCCCAAGTTTTTAGTCATGTCTTGAGCGGTTGGAGTATTCTTTGTAGTGGTGATATAAAGAGGGTAATTGCTCGATAACTTCTCAAGCAAGCCTACAATATGAGGGAAGAGCTGAGCTTCATGGATGCCTTTCTCCTTATAGTACGAACGGTATATCTGCACGGCTTCAGAAATTTGTTCTTTGGGAAGGCAGGTCGCAAAACTACTTTCGAGAGGTGGTCCCATAAAACCACGAATAGTTTCGGCATCAGGACTAGGCACCCCCAGTTCCTTAAAAGTATGGGTAAAGGCATTGTGAATCCCGATAGAACTGTCAACGAGGGTTCCATCCAGATCGAAAAAAATCGCTGTGATAGAGGTCATGGTTTCTCCTATTTGATAAACTTATTCTCCGAAAATTTCTTTTTGGAGGCGACGACCAGTTGGGGTGGCAGCGAGTCCACCTTCAGCTGTTTCACGGAAGGCAGTTGGCATGCTTGCTCCTACTTGGTACATGGCATCGATAACTTCATCCACAGGAATTTTAGATTCGATACCTGCCAAGGCCATGTCTGCTGCGATGAAGGCAAAGCTAGCTCCCATGGCATTACGTTTAACACAGGGAACTTCAACCAAGCCGGCAACAGGGTCACAGATGAGGCCTAGCATATTTTTAATGACAAAGGCAATGGCCTGACTGGCCTGATAAGGTGTTCCACCGGCAGCTAGAGTCAAGGCTGCAGCACTCATAGCAGAGGCCGAACCAACCTCGGCCTGACAGCCACCTTCAGCACCTGAGATAGAGGCATTGTTTGCGATGACTAGTCCAAAGGCACCGGCAGCAAAGAGGAAATCCAGCTGTTGCTCGTGGCTGAGGTCTAATTTTTCAATAGCAGCAGTGAGAACGGAAGGCAGACAGCCAGCACTTCCTGCGGTCGGAGTGGCACAAACCAAGCCCATTTTGGCATTGTGTTCATTGACTGCGATGGCATTTCGGGCAGCAGAGAGAATCGTGTAATCTGACAGAGTTTTTCCGTTTTTGATGTAGTGATCCAATTTGGCAGCATCTCTACCTGTCAGGCCACTACGAGATTTATTTTCATTGAGGCCAAGTTGGACAGAGGCTTTCATGACTTCCAGATTGCGTTCCATGAGAAGGAGAACCTCTTCACGTTCACGACCTGTCAATTCAAACTCCGTTGTAATCATGAGTTCTGCGACATTTCCTTGAAAGTCCAGTTCTGCCTGCTCAACCAATTCTTTGATAGAATAAAACATGCTTCCTCCTATTTAAAGAAATTGACATTGTGGAGATGAGGGATTTTTCGAATTTCTTCGATGGCCTCATCACAGCTGCGACTGTCAACTTCGATAATCATAATGGCTTTTTCACCAGCTTTTTCACGAGTAACATTCATCTGGGCGATATTGATACCATAGCGTGAAAGAGCCTCTGTTACGAGGGCAATCATACCTGGAATATCTTGATGAACAATGATGATAGTCGGTGTATTCATATTGAGAGAGACGGCAAAGCCATTGAGTTCGGTTACCTGAATATTCCCTCCCCCGATAGAAATACCAGTCACACTGATAGTCTTATGGGCATTTTTGACGGTAATTTTAGTGGTGTTTGGGTGAGGGGCATTACTGTCTTTCTGAATGGTCCAGACTATCTTAATACCGCGCTTGTGGGCAATCTCCAGACTGTTTGGAATTTCAGGATCGTCTGTATCCATGCCCAAAATACCAGCAACAAGGGCTAGGTCTGTTCCGTGACCACGATAGGTCTTGGCAAATGAGTTAAAAAGTTGGAATTCGACTTCTGTCGGAGTATCATCAAAAATGGAAGAGACAATCTTCCCAATGCGAACAGCACCAGCGGTATGACTACTAGATGGGCCAATCATAACTGGTCCGATGATATCAAAGACAGATTGAAAACGAAGTGATTTCATCAGTTTCCCCTTATAAAAATTCTTATCCCTATTATATCAAAGAATGAGGGGCTTGACTTTAATTGTGGATGAAAACCTTTTTAATGCCACAAACAGCATAAAATAGCGACTTTTATGACAAAAATGGCTTATTTAGGGAAATAAAAAATAATTTTGTAATATTTCTACATAAAAGTGTTAAGAAATAGTAATATTTAAAGGGTATGATAGAACTATAGAAAGAAGGAGAATTTTCAAATATGAAATCAACAACTAAAAAGATTAAAACAACTCTTGCAGGAGTAGCTGCCTTGTTTGCAGTATTTGCTCCATCATTTGTATCTGCTCAAGAATCATCAACTTACACTGTTAAAGAAGGTGATACACTTTCAGAAATCGCTGAAACTCACAACACAACTGTTGAGAAATTGGCAGAAAACAACCACATCGACAATATTCATTTGATTTATGTTGGTCAAGAGTTGGTTATCGATGGTCCTGTAGCGCCTGTTGCAACACCAGCGCCAGCTACTTATGCAGCACCAGCTGCTCAAGATGAAACTGTTTCAGCTCCAGTAGCAGAAACTACAGAAGTAGTAGAAGAAGCAGCACCAGCTGCAAGCGCTCCTGTAGCAGAGGAAACTGTTGCTACAACAGAAACTTCAGCACCAGCTGCAACTGTCAGCGGATCTGAAGCAGAAGCTAAAGAATGGATTGCACAAAAAGAATCAGGTGGTAGCTATACAGCTACAAACGGCCAATACATTGGACGTTACCAATTGACAGATTCATACTTGAACGGTGACTACTCAGCTGCTAACCAAGAACGTGTAGCAGATGCTTACGTTGCAGGACGTTACGGTTCATGGTCAGCTGCTAAAAACTTCTGGCTTAACAATGGCTGGTATTAAGAAATAACGAACAGAATAATATGAAAAGGTCGAGGAAATCCCTCGACTTTTTTATATTTCTTTCGGTTGATAATAGGTCTCCACTTCTTTTTTGAGAAAGGCTAGAATGGACGTTTCATCGGTCAGCTCCAGAAGGGAGAACCCTTTTTGGATAAGTTTAGCATCATCCCTACAAATCCCAATACGGACATAGCAGATAGCAAGCATATCGCAGCTTTTCTTGTTCTTGGCATCCTCTAGTAAAGTATAGCAGATTTGTTGACACATGTTTTTGTCTTGATGGTATAAGTAAATGGTGGAAAGGTTGAGTAGGATTGCCATTCGCAAGTCATGTAAATGTTGATAGTTTTTATAGACTTCTAAGCGTTGCAAGATTTTTCCAGTGATGAGATGGAGGTGTTCAATAGGAAAGCTGAAAAGGATGGTATTGAGGATTTTTAGGTCGCTTTCATACCATGTATCTTGTTTTTCAATTTTTTCCCAAAGTTTTTTGACAGTTTGTTTCACTTGGTCTGACAGTTGCTCTGTACCATGTTGACGGATATGAATGACAACTTCAAGCATATCCCTGATTTCTTCTATAGGCAGGTCGTGATGGGTCTTGAGATAGTTTTGGCATGTTTCAAAAAAATGAACTAGACCACTGCCACCAATGATGGAATTCATATTGAGATAAGTTTGCATGATTTCTGTCCGTTGGCTCGGCTGATAGATATGGCAGATGTAGTCAAACTCTTCAAAACTCATATTAATCTGTCGGAGAAGAAATTCCATGTTTTCATATTTGGGAGTTACCTTGCCACTTTCAATCTTTGATAGACTAGTTCTTGAAAGGACATCTCCGCAGACCTCTTCTTGGGTTAAGCCTTTTGACTCACGTATTTCTTTATAGACCTTTCCGAAATCATAACGCATGATTGACTCCTTTTCGTGAAAAAAGTTAACAAATAATAAAATCCTATTAAAAATATTGTATCATAGTAATATAAAAAGTAGAAAATAAAACTAAAATAAGTTTGTGGAAAAGCTTGGTGTAATTTTAAAATGGGCTTAATAGTACTATGATGTAGCTAGAAAAGGGGTGGAAAAATGTTTAAAAATAAGGAGCTTTTTCGAGTAGTCATGATATTTGTGATAGGAACTATCCTCATTTTAATGACACCAGTCTTATTTAAAGTTGTTATGGAACTATTTTCAAAATAGATAGGCCTCTGTTTTAGGCAGAGGCGTGAATCAGGAGGTTAAGTGATGAACTACAATGTAAAATATCTCTTATCAGGAATATTTATTATAGTCTTTATAGGTTTTCTAGTCTGGATGCGTTATTTTAATCAGAAGAAGGAAGAAGAGCATTCGGATGTGTCTTTTGAAGCGAGGTTAGATAGTGAGGTCAAGACCTTATATAAACAACTAGGATTGGGTGAGGAGCCTCATTATTTCTTAGCGTATCGCTACCTACATCCTTGGTTCAACTTGGCGATTTTACCACCAACAGTTGAAATTTTCTTAACTAAAATAGCGCTGGTGATGGTAACTCCAGATGAACTACTAATAAGAAATCTTGGGAATGGGATGACTTTCACAAGTGAGCATCATCGTGATTTGCGGCAAGGACTTATCCGCATTCCAAAATCAGAGATGAAAGAATTTGAGATTCGCAACTGGAAAAGAGTTTTTATATTTGGCGATTTTTTGACAATTAAAACAAGCCAACATAGCTATTATTTGCAGGTTAGAGATGATGGACTTCAAAAGGGAAGTCTCTCTACCAAACATTTCTCAGACTTGAAACGACAAGATTTTCTAGGATTATTGACAGATAAAAGAACATTCTGATTGACAATTGCCCAAAAAACTAACCTCTAAATATTCAAAAGCCACGCAGTGTTTGCAGCCTTGAACACAATTAAGCTGAGAGAATCACTATGTGGTTTTATTGGAAAGTTAGTTTTTCCCAGTTTCGTCTCTTCACGGGAGGTATCTCTATGAAAAAAATCAGTCATCTTTGTATGCTCCTGCTCTTGCTGTGTACTACGTTTTTTGTCCTGAATGTAAATGTTACACGAGAAATAGTGCGGATTCAGGAGATGGGTAAGACAGCTTATTCATTTGACTTGTACTTGAAAGATGTCACTAAACCGACAGAAACTATTCTCCAGTTTTTTGAAGAGGTTACAAGTCAAGACAAGGTCTCTATTATCAAAGTAGATAATGGCGATGAGGTGGTCAAGGCTGGTGTTTTTGATAAGGAAACCTTCCCCTATCAGGAGTTCGGTCTGACTTCTCTTGATTTTTCAAAGAATGAGAAGGGAGTCTACAGCAACCAGAACCTTCCCAATAATCTAGGAACCATTCCCACCTTTTTAAAGGTGAAACTCATTCGACTCCAGACCTTCCAATCCTATATTGAGGATAAATCTCATACTGTAAATGGGCGCTATATGATTACCTCCAGCAAAGAGATAGATCGTGATACCATTCTACAAAAGTGGAGTGATTTTTTCCAGATAGATAAGACGATTTTATTAGAACCCACTTACCGAAGTCAGGTTGGAGTGCTAAATCAAGCTTTGTTACTATCTATCATTATCTTTATCTTAGCAATCTTGCTTGTGATTTTAATGACAGTTTATCAGCCGATGATGGAGATGAAACGAGTGGGGGTTCAAAAGTTACTTGGTTTTCAAAGCAGGGCGATTTTAGCTGGTTTTGTAAAGACTAATTTTTATCTTCTCTTGGGTGGAAGTCTTATCATTGACTTGGGACTATTTTTAGTGCTGGACTACAGACCAAAACTTTTGTTTCCAAGTTTACTCTTATCCCAATTTCTGCTTTTACAGTTGTATTTGTTCATCAGTTGGCTGACCTACCTGATGATTCAGAAAATGACAGTCAGTTCCATGTTGAAAGGTTTTTCATCTGTCAAACTTGGTCTCATCTTCAATTATGTGATGAAAATAGGGACAACTATTTTACTGACGGCCTTACTGATTGGGGTAGGCAGAAGTCTAGAACAAGAAAACAAAGAACTTGCTTATCAGCAACAGTGGGTAAGCCAAGGGAATTACTTGACCTTGGAAAATTTCCGCCTCAGTGATAACCTGTGGCAAGAAGAGCTAGCAGGGTCAGGGAAATCTACAGATTATTTCTACCAATTTTATCAAGATTTGCTAGCAAAAACACAAGTAAACTATGTGCGAGGTGCGAGTCTTCCTATCAAACCAGTCATCAAAGCAGAACAAGTGCAGCAGTACCAACTGCCTGATGAGGTAGATGTTTACTATGCTAATAGCAATTTTCTAAAGAGCAAGGGATTCAAGTTACCAGATACCGGCACTAAAAAAGTTATTTTGATGCCAGCCAGTGATAAAGGACAAGAAGGCAAGAATCAGTTCTTGGGAAAATCCATAGCCTATCTTTCTCTGAGGTATGAAGATCAGCAAAAGCAAACAATAGAAGATATGGATGTAGAAATTGCCTACTATGAAGGAGATTGGTCATTCTTCCCTTATAATAATGAGCGAAAGGAAAACCTCCACAATCCAATCATTAGTCTGGTAAATGATCAAGACATGATGTGGGAAGAAAAGACTCGCTTGTCAACGACAGGTTTAAACAATCCTATGAAAGTTGAAAATACAGAACAAAATCAAAAAGTGATTACGGAGTTAGTTGAGAAATTATCAGATGGGAATTATTTAAAATTTTCATCGCTTCAAGCCATTCAACAAGAGAAAGTAGATTCTTATCGAGATGCAGTTCGAAATCTTAATATACTCTTTGCTTTGTTTGGTCTCCTTAGCATGATGATTTCCTACTTCTTATTAGTAACAACCTTCTTATTGAAGCGAACAGATATCATTACCAAGAAGTTTATGGGGTGGAAACTGGTCGATCGCTACCGCCCTCTCCTCGTTCTGCTCTTGCTGGGCTATAGTTTCCCTCTTCTAGTATTGATTTTCTTTGCCCATGCGCTCTTGCCACTCCTGCTGTTTGCAGGCTTTACATGTCTGGATATACTATTTGTGCTAGTCTTGGCTTCTAGGATGGAGAAAAGAAGTCTAGTAGAGTTATTGAAAGGGGGCATCTTATGATTGAGTTGGAAAATATTACCAAAACCATTGGGAGAAAAGTGATTTTGGATCACTTATCTCTCAGGATTGATCAGGGAGATTTGGTTGCCATCGTTGGAAAAAGTGGTAGTGGCAAGTCGACCTTGTTAAATTTATTAGGTTTGATAGATGGTGAATATAGTGGACGGTATGAGATTTTTGGTCAGACAAATCTAGCGGTTAATTCTGCCAAGGCACAAACAATAATCCGTGAACATATCTCTTATCTGTTTCAAAATTTTGCCTTGATTGATGATGAAACGGTCGAGTACAATCTCATGCTGGCACTGAAATATGTGAAATTGTCTAAGAAAGACAAGCTCAAAAAGGTGGAAGAGATTTTAGAGAGAGTAGGTTTGTCAGCTACTTTGCATCAAAAGGTTTCCGAGTTGTCTGGTGGGGAGCAACAACGAATTGCAGTTGCTAGAGCCATCTTAAAACCCAGCCAGCTGATTTTAGCCGATGAACCTACAGGTTCGCTGGACCCTGAAAATAGAGATTTGGTCTTGAAATTTCTCTTAGAGATGAATCGCGAGGGGAAAACAGTTATTATTGTGACCCACGATGCTTATGTAGCCCAACAATGTCATCGGATCATTGAATTGTAAAAAATACAGAAATCTTATCAAAAATCTTTAAATTTAAGGATACCTTTAAAATTTAATTTTAAAACACTCATTTATCAACATTTTTTGATTGATAAAAATAGGAAATCGGTTGTTTTTGGGAGATTCCCTAAAATCACCTCCTAACCACACGTACTAAAAAGATACTTCCTATGGAAATCGTATGACTCTGAAGCTTCGAATAGTTCAGTTTTCATGATTTTTATGCTATTCTAGCTTTAAAATCCTTCAGAACGTAAAATTTTAAGCAGTCAAAGATTTAGAATATCCCTAAAACATTTATTTTATGGCAATTCTAAACGTAGAATTGCGTGGATATGTATGGATTTAATCTATTCGATAGTTAGGACAGCTCTATTCTGGGAAATCTGAGCGATCAATGGTTTAGAACAGCATTTCAACAATGGATTTTGTTGAAGGATTGATTATTTTATAAAAGAGGCTTGTAGATTATCAGCCTCTTTCTTGTCTTCTCTAACCAAGCATGTTATAATGAATACTGCTCAAGCGACCTTCAATCGTTAAAGCACACACGACCTTCAATCGTGAATAAACGAATAGATGGGAGACCTACCATGAGTGATAACTCTAAAACACGTGTTGTTGTGGGGATGAGTGGTGGTGTCGATTCGTCGGTGACGGCTCTTCTTCTCAAGGAGCAGGGCTACGATGTGATCGGTATCTTCATGAAGAACTGGGATGACACAGATGAAAACGGCGTTTGTACGGCGACCGAAGATTACAAGGATGTGGCTGCGGTGGCAGACCAGATTGGCATTCCTTACTACTCTGTCAACTTTGAAAAAGAGTATTGGGACCGCGTTTTTGAGTATTTTCTAGCGGAATACCGTGCAGGGCGCACGCCGAATCCAGATGTGATGTGCAACAAGGAAATCAAGTTCAAGGCCTTTTTGGACTATGCCATGACCTTGGGGGCAGACTATGTAGCGACTGGGCATTATGCCCGAGTGGCGCGTGATGAAGATGGTACTGTTCATATGCTTCGTGGCGTGGACAATGGCAAGGATCAGACCTATTTCCTCAGCCAACTTTCGCAAGAACAACTTCAAAAAACCATGTTCCCACTAGGACATTTGGAAAAGCCTGAAGTGCGAAAACTAGCAGAAGAAGCAGGCCTTGCGACTGCTAAGAAGAAAGACTCGACAGGGATTTGCTTTATCGGAGAAAAGAACTTTAAAAATTTCCTCAGCAACTACCTGCCAGCTCAGCCTGGTCGCATGATGACTGTGGATGGTCGCGATATGGGCGAGCATGCTGGGCTTATGTACTATACGATTGGTCAGCGTGGTGGACTTGGTATCGGTGGGCAACACGGTGGTGACAATGCCCCTTGGTTCGTTGTCGGAAAAGACCTAAGCAAGAATATCCTCTATGTCGGTCAAGGTTTCTACCATGACTCGCTCATGTCAACTAGCCTAGAAGCTAGTCAAGTTCACTTTACTCGTGAGATGCCAGAGGAATTTACGCTAGAATGCACAGCAAAATTCCGCTACCGTCAGCCTGATTCGAAGGTGACCATCCATGTCAAAGGAGATAAGGCAGAGGTCATCTTTGCAGAACCGCAACGCGCGATTACACCAGGACAGGCAGTTGTCTTTTACGAGGGCGAAGAGTGTCTAGGTGGCGGTTTGATTGACAATGCTTACCGCGATGGACAAGTTTGTCAGTACATTTAGATTGACAAATTTTCTCAATTTGCTACAATAATAAAAGCAATAGAAATGATGGTCAAAGCTCATGGATGTTGCAGGCTTTTTTGTCCTGCACTTCTTTGGAGTTTTGACTGTTTTTGTGTCGTTTAAGGGAAAGGATAAGAATGACTCAACAAGACTTTCGGACAAAAGTAGGAAATACAATTTTTGGAGTTCGGGCGACAGCCTTGATTCTCCAAAATCGCAAGCTCCTAGTCACCAAAGACAAGGGAAAGTATTACACTATTGGCGGTGCGATTCAAGTCAATGAAAGCACGGAAGACGCGGTAGTCCGTGAAGTGAAGGAAGAACTGGGTGTCAAAGCTCAAGCTGGGCAACTAGCTTTTGTTGTTGAAAATCGTTTTGAACAAGACGGTGTTTCCTATCACAACATTGAGTTTCATTATCTGGTGGACTTGCTTGAAGATGCCCCATTGACCATGCAGGAAGATGAGAAAAGGCAGCCCTGTGAATGGATTGACATAGACCAGCTTAAGGGTATCAATCTAGTTCCAGCCTTTTTAAAAACAGCCCTGCCAGATTGGGACGGCCAACTAAGACACATCCATCTTGAGGAATAGGGGAGAAAATAATGGTTAAGCTTATTGCCCATGTACTTGTTCATAGTGGTGATGATTATTTACTCATTCAGCGTTCGGAAATTAAAAGAGGACAACCCAATGTTTATCCAACTTACTGGGATATTCCTGGTGGCGGGGTTGAAAAGGGTGAACTTCCGCGAGATGGAGCTCTTAGAGAATGTATTGAAGAAGCGGGAGTTAGGCTAGATAGCAGTTCGCTCAAACTTCTTCACGAAGATAGTCAACTGGATACCTCTAAGGATACAGTCTTTACTCGCTTAGTTTATAAAGCAGAGTGGGTTGGGGAGAAGCCGATTATCCGATTAGATCCTGAAGAGCATACGCACTTTAAGTGGGTTACTATGGCTCAAGCTCTAGAGGAGGAGAAGTTAGTTCCTTATTTACGAGAAATTTTTGAAAGGTTAAGAAATGACATATAATTTTACTGAAGAATACGATATTATTGTAATTGGTGCGGGACACGCTGGGGTCGAGGCTTCCTTGGCCGCTAGCCGTATGGGCTGTAAGGTCTTGCTTGCGACTATCAACATTGAAATGCTGGCTTTCATGCCTTGTAACCCCTCTATCGGTGGTTCTGCCAAGGGAATTGTTGTGCGTGAAGTTGATGCCCTCGGTGGCGAGATGGCCAAAACCATTGACAAGACTTACATCCAGATGAAGATGCTCAACACAGGGAAGGGGCCAGCTGTCCGTGCCCTTCGTGCGCAGGCTGACAAGGAACTTTACTCTAAGGAGATGCGCAAGACAGTTGAAAATCAAGACAATCTGACCCTTCGTCAGACCATGATTGATGAGATTTTGGTGGAAGACGGCAAAGTTGTCGGCGTTCGTACAGCGACCCATCAAGAGTATGCTGCTAAGGCTGTTATCGTGACGACAGGGACGGCCCTCCGTGGGGAAATCATCATCGGAGACCTTAAGTATTCATCAGGTCCTAACCACAGCTTGGCTTCTATTAACCTTGCTGATAATCTCAAGGAACTGGGCCTCGAAATCGGTCGTTTCAAGACGGGAACCCCTCCACGTGTCAAGGCTTCTTCTATCAATTATGACGTGACAGAGATTCAGCCAGGAGACGAAGCGCCAAATCACTTCTCTTATACTTCACGTGATGAGGATTATGTCAAGGATCAGGTGCCATGCTGGTTGACCTATACCAATGGTACCAGTCATGAGATTATCCAAAATAACCTCCACCGTGCGCCTATGTTTACAGGTGTGGTCAAGGGAGTGGGACCTCGTTACTGTCCGTCGATTGAAGACAAGATTGTGCGCTTTGCGGACAAGGAACGTCACCAACTCTTCCTTGAGCCAGAAGGGCGCAATACTGAGGAAGTCTATGTTCAAGGACTTTCAACCAGTCTGCCTGAGGATGTCCAACGTGACTTGGTTCATTCTATCAAAGGTTTGGAAAATGCTGAAATGATGCGAACTGGTTATGCCATTGAGTACGACATGGTTTTGCCTCACCAGTTGCGTGCGACTCTGGAAACCAAGAAAATCTCAGGACTTTTCACTGCTGGTCAGACAAATGGAACGTCAGGTTACGAAGAAGCAGCAGGCCAAGGGATTATCGCGGGTATCAATGCGGCTCTGAAAGTCCAAGGCAAGCCTGAGTTGATTTTGAAGCGTAGTGACGGTTATATTGGGGTCATGATTGACGATTTGGTGACCAAGGGAACCATTGAACCCTACCGTCTATTGACCAGTCGTGCTGAATACCGTCTCATTCTCCGTCATGACAATGCTGATATGCGTTTGACTGAGATGGGACGTGAGATTGGCCTTGTGGATGATGAACGTTGGGCTCGCTTTGCAATCAAGAAAAATCAATTTGACAATGAGATGAAGCGCCTAGACAGCATCAAACTCAAGCCAGTCAAGGAAACCAATGCCAAGGTTGAGGAGATGGGTTTCAAGCCGTTGACAGATGCAGTGACAGCCAAGGAATTCCTTCGCCGTCCAGAAGTTTCTTATCAAGATGTGGTGGCTTTCATCGGACCAGCTGCAGAGGACTTGGATGACAAGATTATCGAATTGATTGAAACAGAAATCAAGTACGAAGGCTATATTTCCAAAGCCATGGACCAGGTTGCTAAGATGAAACGCATGGAAGAAAAACGTATTCCAGCCAATATTGACTGGGATGACATTGATTCTATCGCAACCGAAGCCCGTCAGAAGTTCAAACTCATCAATCCAGAAACCATCGGCCAAGCCAGCCGTATTTCGGGAGTAAACCCAGCAGATATTTCTATTTTGATGGTGTATCTTGAAGGTAAAAATCGTAGTATTTCTAAAACTCTTCAAAAATCAAAATGATACGTCGTCGGCTTCTTACGAATGAGTTCAAAGCTTGGCTTTGATTCATCTCCAGCCTCCCATAGTTCCCCGAACTATGGGAGCTAACTCAAGTTATGCTTTCGCCTAGCTTTCTAGTCTGATTTCGATTTTTATTGAGTTTTAATCTCAAAAGAAAGCATAGAGAAAAACAGCTCCGAAAAATCGGGGCTGTTTTCTTGCTTTATTCTTCATCTGGTGTGAGGATCATAGGGATGATAATCGGTTCACGTTCTGTATTTTCATAAAGGAAGGGGCGAATAGCGTTGACAATGGCACCATTGACTGATTGCACGCTAGCATCCTTATTTTTCAGTGCGATACGAATTGCATTGAAGAGGATGCGCTGGCTTTGGCGAATCAAGTCGCCAGACTCTCTCATGTAGACAAAGCCTCGGCTGAGGATGTCTGGGCCAGACAGAATCATCTGCGATTTGAAGTCAACAGTTGCGACTGCCAGAACGACACCGTCTTCAGATAGATCACGACGATCTTTGAGGACAGCTGCGCCGATTTCACCGATACGATTTCCATCGACATAGATATCTTGGGCGTTGAAATGACCTGCGATACGAGCTGAGTCAGCAGTAAGGGCAAGCACATCACCATTGCTCATGATAAAGATATTGTCCTTCTCAACACCAGTATCTACTGCTAGTCCAGCGTGGACTTTTTGCATGCGGTATTCACCGTGAACAGGCATGAAGTATTTTGGCTTAATCAAGCGGAGCATAAGTTTTTGCTCTTGCTGGCCACCGTGTCCAGATGTATGGATATTGTTAACCTTACCGTGGATAACTTCGACACCAGCTTCTGAAATGATGTTAATCAGCTTGTTGACGCTAGTAGTATTTCCAGGGATTGGACTTGAAGAGAAGATAACGGTATCACCTGGTTGGAGTTGTACCTGACGGTGGGTTCCGTTGGCGATACGAGAGAGGGCTGCCATCGGCTCACCTTGACTACCTGTACAGAGGATAAGAATCTCGCCTGCAGGGTAGTCTTTGATTTCATTTGGCTCGATAAAGGTTCCTTTTGGAGCTTTTATGTAACCAAGCTCAATTCCGTTGATAATAGCCTTTTCCATAGAACGGCCAAAGACCGCAATCTTACGTCCTGTCTTAACAGCAGCTTCTGTTGCTTGTTGGAGACGGAAGATATTTGAGGCAAAGGATGCAAAGATGATACGTCCTTCGATGCCTTGTATAATCTTCATGATGGACTGACCAACAACTTTTTCAGAGTTGGTAAAGGTTGGTACTTCCGCATTTGTTGAGTCAGATAGAAGACAGAGAACACCTTCTTCGCCCAGCGCAGCCATACGGTGCAAATCTGCTGGTTCACCAACTGGTGTTAAGTCAAACTTGAAGTCACCCGTACAGACAATTTTCCCTTGAGGAGTATGAATGACAATTCCCAAAGGCTCTGGAATAGAGTGAGTCGTTCTAAAGAAAGTTGCCTTGAGATTTTTAAAGGTCAACTCAGTGTTGTGGTTGATTTCGTAAAGTTTGGCGTTGCGCAAGAGGCCGTGTTCTTCGAGTTTCCCACGAATCAAAGCCAAGGCAAGTGGTCCAGCGTAGATCGGGACATTTGCTTGCTTGAGCAGGAATGGAATCCCACCGATGTGGTCCTCGTGTCCGTGGGTAATCAAAACAGCCTTGACGCGGTCGATATTGTCCACGATGTATGAGTAGTCAGGAATGACGTAGTCGATACCCAGCAAATCATCTTCTGGGAATTTAATCCCAGCATCGACGATGATAATCTCGTCTTGGTATTCAATTCCGTATGTGTTTTTCCCGATTTCTCCCAGACCACCGATGGCAAAAACGCCGACTTCTTCAGGTTTAAGAGTATAGGCCATATTAGAACTCCGTGATTTCGAAGGCGCCAGTTTCTTTTTCGTAATCTAGCAATTTGTCAGACAAGAGTTCGATATACTCGATATTGTACTCTGGGCGATTTTCTTCGACAAGTTGGCGAGCAGCGATACGACCCTCAAGTTCTGAGCTGGCATCGATGTCTAGGTAAAGTGCGCGTGTTGTTTCACGGCGTGGGCTACGTTCTTTTGTTTCTTGATAAAAAACTTTGTAAATCATATAGTTCCTTTCTATTTTACAGGTCAGCTTATTCCAAACTTTTAGCATAGATTTGCTTGATTTCATTCCATTTTGTGTCTAGATTGACCTTGATTCGTTACAATTATTTCAATTATACCACAAAATGAAAAATTAGTAAAAGACGGAAACGAGAAAGTCATATAAGCACCTAAAGGTAAGCGTTTGCAAAAACAAAGAAAATATGTTATCTTGATAATGGAAGTGAAATTTATCGTTTGTCATAATTCCATATAGTTTTTAAGTCAAGGAGGTTGCCCTATGTATAACTTATTTGCTTTTGCTATCGGAGTTCGCTTGGTAGCTTTTATTGCTTTTGTTGCTTGCGTTTATGCGGGGAATCTTCTATTTGCCAAACTGGAACGACGACAAACCAAGTTCTTGTGGAAAATTACTTTTGTGACTCTCTACTCGCTTTTTCTCCTCCTCGTAACCTATGTCGTTTGGTTTGTATTTTACTTTGGATTAAATGCTTAGATGCCCTGCTCATGCTGGGGCATTTTTGTTTGGGGGTAAAAGACAGTAGATTCATGACACGAAAATTCCACCCCTTCTATCAAGATGAGGTGGTCTTTGAATTTTTCTAAAATGACATGACAATGGAATTTTCAAAGCTTATTATTTTTATGGTAATCATTGTTCTGCTCAAAAATAGAGTTGAAGCATAAAAATAAAACAATACAAACAGATAAATCGAATGGTAAAGGGATAGTAGTAATGTTTAAATCATTGAGAATGCTGAGAAAACTGTAAGAGATGAAGACAATAAAATTTATCCTTCTAAAAATGTGTTTTTTATCTAGCATGACTTAGCAAACTTTTTACGGAGATCTTTCCCAATGGTATAAGCTGCCATAAATAAAGCGATACCAACACCTACACCAAAACCACCCTTGATTTCTTGCAATTCCTTATTAGAAATTTCACGATAGTTGTTCAAATCTTTCATCATATTAATCCCCTCCTAAAAAATAACCAGCTGCTAAGCCAGAACCTACAAGTGCGGCTCCACCTGCAATAGCTTTCCAAGATACTGCTACTCCAAAGATAACCAAGGGAGCGAGACCGCCATCAATATCTGATAATTCATTTTCAGATAGGGATAAAAATTGATTGTCAAGAACGTCAAAATTTGTCATTGAACTTTCCTCCTTTTTTCTTGTTCACTTTTATATTCGGAAAAGAAAAGGAAAAGTGAGCATTTTTTAAATTATTTTTTAGCTAAGTATAGGCATTTTTGTTTGGGAATAAAGAAAATTCCCATGTGCCAGCTTTTGTAGTATAATAGTAAGCAGACAAAAAGATAGGAATGTGTTATGAAAGTATTAGCTTTTGATACGTCCAGCAAGGCTCTTTCTCTCGCTATTTTAGAGGACAAGCAGATTCTTGCCGAGACGACGATTAATATTAAGAAAAATCACAGTATTACCCTTATGCCTGCCATCGATTTTTTGATGGCAAGTTTGGATTGGACACCCAAGGATTTGGACCGAATCGTGGTGGCGGAAGGGCCAGGTAGCTACACAGGTTTGCGAATCGCGGTAGCAACTGCCAAAATCTTAGCTCACACTCTGAACATCGAGTTGGTTGGTATGTCGAGCCTCTTGGCTCTGGTGCCCTACCAACAAGAAGGCTTGTTCGTTCCTTTGATGGATGCGCGTCGCAACAATGTTTACGCAGGATTTTATGAAAATGCTAAACCTGTCATGCCAGAAGCACACCTGCCCTTTGAGCGAGTGATTGAGCTAATCAAGGGCGCTAGTCAGGTAACCTTTGTCGGAGAAGTTGGCCCCTTTGTGGAGCAGATTCAAGAACACTTGTCAAGGACTAATTTCAAAGAAACATTGCCTAATGCAGCTAATCTAGCTCTATGGGCCTGGGACAAGGAAGCAGACTCCTTGCATGATTTTGTACCCAACTACCTCAAACGTGTTGAGGCTGAGGAAAACTGGCTCAAGAATCACACCGAGTCTGGTGAGTCTTACATTAAACGCCTATGATAGAAATCAAACGAACTCAACAGCAACCTGATCTGGCTCAAGACATCTACGCTGTCATGGCAGCTGTTTACCCAGTCAGTCCTTGGACGCTGGAACAAATCCAAGCAGACCTGTCCCAAGACCAGACTTGGTATTCTTTGGCTTATGATGGGGCCGAAGTGATTGCCTTTCTAGCTGTGCAGGAAAATATCTTTGAAGCAGAAGTCCTGCAAATCGCTGTCAAAGGAGCCTATCAGGGTCAGGGAATTGCATCAGCCTTGTTTGTTCAATTGCCGACAGATAAGGAGATTTTCCTCGAAGTCAGAAGTTCAAATCATCGAGCGCAAGCATTTTACAAGAAAGAAAAGATGGCAGCCATCGCTGAGCGAAAGGCCTACTACCATGATCCAGTCGAGGACGCCATCATCATGAAGAGAGAAATAGATGAAGGATAGATATATTTTAGCATTTGAGACATCCTGTGATGAGACTAGTGTTGCCGTCTTGAAAAACGACGATGAGCTCTTGTCCAATGTCATTGCTAGTCAAATTGAGAGCCACAAACGTTTTGGGGGCGTAGTGCCGGAAGTAGCCAGTCGTCACCATGTCGAGGTCATTACAGCCTGTATCGAGGAGGCTCTGGCAGAAGCAGGGATTACCGAAGACGATGTGACAGCTGTGGCGGTTACCTATGGACCGGGCTTGGTCGGAGCCTTACTAGTCGGTTTGTCAGCTGCTAAGGCCTTTGCTTGGGCTCATGGACTTCCGCTGATTCCTGTTAACCACATGGCTGGTCACCTCATGGCCGCTCAGAGTGTGGAACCTTTGGAATTTCCCTTGCTAGCCCTTTTGGTTAGCGGTGGACACACAGAGTTGGTTTATGTTTCTGAGGCTGGTGATTACAAGATTGTTGGAGAAACGCGAGATGACGCGGTTGGTGAGGCCTATGATAAGGTCGGCCGTGTCATGGGCTTGACCTATCCTGCAGGTCGTGAGATTGACGAGCTAGCTCATCAAGGACAGGATATTTATGATTTCCCCCGTGCCATGATTAAGGAAGATAATCTGGAGTTTTCATTCTCAGGTTTGAAATCTGCCTTTATCAATCTTCACCACAATGCCGAGCAAAAGGGAGAAAGCTTGTCCACAGAGGATTTGTGTACGTCCTTCCAAGCGGCAGTTATGGACATTCTCATGGCAAAAACTAAGAAGGCTTTGGAGAAATACCCTGTTAAAACCCTTGTCGTGGCAGGTGGCGTGGCAGCCAATAAAGGTCTCAGAGAACGCCTAGCGGCCGAAATCACAGATGTCAAGGTCATCATCCCACCACTGCGTCTTTGTGGAGACAATGCAGGAATGATTGCCTATGCCAGCGTCAGCGAGTGGAACAAAGAAAACTTCGCAGGCTTGGACCTCAATGCCAAACCAAGCCTCGCTTTTGATACCATGGAATAAAGAGTCAGCTTAGGGCTGGCTTTTTTGCTCTCTTAAATGTCAGAATATTTTGACAAAACTATAAAAATGATGATATAATATCTAAACAATAGGAGGTGGTGAGATGATTGAGAGAATGGAGTTGGGAGAATTTTACAAGGAATTACGCTTGGCGAGAAAGCTCAAGCAGTCAGATGTGGCTTGTGCTGGACTAACAGCCTCTCAGTTGTCAAAGTTTGAGCTAGGGCAGTCTATGCTATCTGCGGATAAGTTGATCCTAGCCATCCAAGGGATCAATATGAATTTTGATGAGTTTGGTCATAAGCTAAACAATTATCAAGAATCCCTACATATGCAGATTGGTAGAAAGGTTGTGGATCGCTTTGCCCACCAAGATATAGCTGGTTTAGAGCAACTATTAGAGGAGGTCAAGCAAGAACAGATGGCGCAGACCTATCGTCGTTTGAATGCTATTGTGATTAAAAATGCCATCCATTCCTTAAATAAGAGCTATCTGCTAACAGAGGAGGATAGCGAATTTTTGACCAGGTATCTCTATGCTATCGAGTCTTGGACCTAGTTTGAACTCTATCTCTTTTGCAATACCATACCCTTCTTGAGCAATCAAGATTTGATATTTTTATCGACCGCTTTAATTGAGAAATCTAAAGAATTTAAAGAGTTAGTACACAATCGGTTGTATATGAAGCAAGGACTCTTAAATATCTTATCAGAACTCATGGAGCGTAAACTTTTCTCCTACATCCCAATCTTTGAAGCCGAGTTGGAGAGCATGTTGCGGCCGTATGATGTTTTTGAGAAATTATTGTGGCAATTTTTAAAGAAAATGAGTGTTTTCCTTCAAACTAAGGGAAGGAATCAAAAAGAGATTGAATACTTTATCCAATCTCTGCAAGTATTAGAAAATTCACAATTGATAGTCCTTTTTGAATTGCGTTTGAAGCAATTCAAAGAGCTCATCGATTAGTTAGAAATGGCAAAATGATAATAATATCAGCAACGATTGTCAATAATGTTAAAATTTGTTTCTTCATAGTTGCTACACTCCTTAATTAGTAATAACTTTATTATACCAGTGAAATAATCAAATCTACCAAAATCGCAAATCTGAAATTTCTATAAGAAAAAATATCAAATATGCGATTTTCTAAAATAAGCCAATTTCCGTGTTATACTGTCCTTGTAAAACATTTGAAGCAAATCCTAGGTCGCAGAAGTGGTTTACAAATGAAGATAATTGAAGGAGTGTAAAAGATGTTAAATTTACAATTTGCAGAAACAATGGAATTGACAGAAGCTGAGTTGGAGAAGGTTTATGGAGGAGATCTTGTGTATCTTGGCAATATCCCAAGCGGTGCATGGGGAGGGTTCGGGACACCTTGGTCAATCACTAATTTCTGGGAGAAAAATTTTAACCATGATTCTTCCACTGTTAATCGTCGTCGTTGATATTTAAAGCCCTTGCCTTTGTTTGGGTTAGGGCTTTCTTTATTTCGTAATATAGGAGAAAATAGGATGAAAAAGATAATCTCACGCTACTACTTTATTATAGCTATTCTACTAGTTGTTGCTGACCAGTTCTTCATTCGTTTGCTTTTACATAGCGATCTTGCTGCTGGTTTATCCGACTTTGCCTATTATTTGTCGGATATGCTGTTAAATTTTCTTGTGGTTCTGCTTGCTTTTATTGTTATGGTTTGGTCAGGGAAATGGCAGAAAATTAACAGTAGAAAATTTAAAGGTTCCTATCTTTTCTATTCCTTCCTAGCTCTTCTTGCTTTTGTTGTTTGGAATTTCGTCACCTTTTTTCTTTTTCCGCCTACCAAAAATGCAATTTCTTATCAACTGGATGTTCCTACTTTTACAGGAGCTACAGCATTTTTGATGTATTTTTTCTATCCTGTGATTGCAGGTCCCATTTTTGAAGACATGATTTATCGTGGATTAGTGATGACTGCTCTGGAAAAAGGAAAGAAGTGGGGACTGGATGTGCTTGGCTCAGCTATATTATTTGGAATTTTGCACATTAGTAATCACGGTTGGGTTTTGACAGACTTTTTCGTATATATGGGTGGTGGTCTCATATTTGCAGTCTTATTTAGAGTGACAAAGTCCATTTATTGGCCTATTGGGCTGCACATAGTCTACAATGGTATTGGTCAGCTTTTGATGTTACTGTAATTTTGGTTGTTAGTAGTATCGCGGTCTATCCTTGGGGAAAGCTTCCCATTTGAATTTAAAAAGGAGTTGTGATGAAAGTATTTCTTCAAAATAGAAATTTTAGGCAATTAACCATCAACCAGTGGATTTCAACGGTTGGGGATACGATTTTTTATTTGGCTTTTTTGAATTATGTAGCAGATGCGTCTTTTGCCCCTTTGGCGGTTTTACTTATCACGATTTCAGAAACCCTTCCCCAAGTTCTACAAATCTTTCTGGGAGTTTTGGCGGATTTTCAACATCATCGTGTCCTAAAATATACAATTATTAGTTTTGCAAAATTTTTGCTTTACTCTATAGTGTCCCTATCGCTTTCAGGGCAGTCTTTCTCCTTGTTGCTAGTAGCATTTATTTGTCTTATTAACCTCTTGTCTGACACATTGAGCTATTTTTCAGGCGCTATGCTGACTCCGATTTTCATTAGAATTATTGGGCAAGACCATCTGGCAGAAGCTATTGGGTTTAAACAATCAACTGTTAGTTTAGTGAAAACAATCAGTAATATTCTAGGAGGAGTCTTACTAGGTATTCTATCTATCCAGTTTATTTCCTTACTGAACGCTCTTACCTTTTTAATCGCATTTTTAGGTATTCTTTTCATAAAAACAGACCTCTTGAAAGTAGAAAAAACGATTAGCTATCAAGAAGGACTCTCTGTAAAATCCTTTTGCCAGCATCTGCTCCAATCATCAAAATTGATATGGAATATGAATCAGGTGCTCTTGGTTTTGTTTATTATCTCTATTAGTCAAGCAGTGATAAATGTTACAGTTCCTGTTTCTACTCTGTTTTTGAGGAATCAGCCCTTTTTGAATTTACAAACAGGTCAATCTCTTGCCTTGTTATCCACCCTTGAATTGTCAGCCCTTATTGTCGGAAGCCTTGTGAGTGGCTATCTGAAGAATACAATCTCCATAAAACTAGCCCTATATGCCTCGCTTATTATCCAATTACTCCTTTTAGTTGGCTTTGTGGCAGTTCGTTTTGACTGGATTCTTATCTTTAGTGCCTTGGATGCCTTTTTCGCAGGTATCCTCTCTCCTCGATTACAGGAACTCATTTTTAAACAAATACCTGAGGAGTCAATGGGAGCAGTTCAATCCTCTATCGGTGCCATTACAGTTGTTTTACCTAGCTTATTTACAATAGCTTTGGTAACCATTGCTACTAGCTTTGGAACTCTGGCAGTTAGCTTTGTTTTATTGCTATTTCTTCTAGCTGCCTTTATCATACTCTTGAATATCCGTGAAAACATTTAGCGAAGAATGTGTATATTATATGTTTGAGACTGGATTCCAGTCTGTTTATGATGGCTACAATCAGCAGACTGTTAAATTTTTGAGAAAGTTGCTTGACATTTCAGACCAATCGGTTTATAATTAAAAAATGTAGAGATAAATACATGAGAAAAGAAGAAAAAACAAGACTACGAAGAGAGAAAATCATTACCGCTGCTTTGTTTGAATTTGCTACAAAAGGCTATCAAGGTTTTGTCATCAATGAACTTTGTAAAGTGGATGGTATTTCCAAAGGAGTTTTGTATCATAATTTTTCAGGGAAATCAGACCTCTATCTAACTTGTTTTCAGGAGAGTTTTGAGAAAGCTTTGGCAGTGTTTCTGGGGGTGGAAGGTCAAGTGCCCTCCTTAGCTGATTATATGGAAAGACGTCACCAATTTTATCAGCAATACCCAGAACATAGCCACATTTTCTTTGAGGCAATGATTGCGACACCAGAAGAATTGGAAGCAGACATTGCACCACAGAAAGCTATCTTTTTGGACTTGAATGAACAAGTTTGTCAAAAACTTATATCAGAATCCAAACTGAAAGAGCATATTGATGAGAAACGAGCTATGGACTATCTGCGATTGATTCAGGATATGTTTCGTTCCTATTATTTAACTGTTTCGTCAGATAGCAGTTTGCCTGACTTGGTTTCAGGATATGAACATCAATTATCACAGGTTTTGGATATGATGATTTATGGAATACTAGAGGAAGATTCCTCTAAAAAAGGAGAAAAATAATGTCGAAAATTTGGAAATGGTTGTTACTAATTGCGGGTATTTTTGCAGTTTTTGTAGGTTTTAATATGTTTGCACATCCTCTTATTAGCTTGGCTTCCATGACTTTCTGGTTTGCACTTGTATTTGCAGTTCAAGGGATTTCTGAGATTGTACAATACTTCAAATCAGAAGAAAAGCATGGCTGGAATTTATTTGGAGGAATTGTTACCCTCATCCTCGCTCTTACCTTGTTCTCAGGTAGCTTTATTGAAATGGTAACATTTGTACCATTTATCATTTCTTTATGGGTCTTGACAAATGGTATTACAAAAACTATCGTTGGTTTCAAGGTTCGTAAGACGGATAAATCGGTAGGTACCCCTCTAGTTTGGATGGGGATTTTAGGAATCGTAGCAGGTTTAATCATGATGGGACACCCATTGATGACCGGTCTCTATATTAGTTACACCATTGCCTTTGTCTTTATTTATCAAGGTATTGTGGCAATTGTTCAATTCTTCAAGATTAAATAAGAATAAAATGGAGTCTGTCTGATTACAATCAGCAGACTTTTTTCTCTTTCCTGAATGTGTTATAATAGTCCATGCTATGGCTGGAGCCTTTTCAGCCTACTTATACTCTTCGAAAATCTCTTCAAACTGCGTCAGCTTCTATCTGCAACCTCAAAACAATGTTTTGAGCAACCTGTGGCCAGCTTTCTAGTTTGCTCTTTGATTTTCATTGAGTATTATTAAGACAATATGAGGAGAAAGATGAAAGAAAAAGGATTTTGGGAGGGGGCGCAGGCGGCCATGCCAACGGCCCTTGGTTATGTCAGTATTGGCTTGGCCTGTGGGATTATTGGTGCGCCCTATGTGACACCTGTTGAGATGGGCTTGATGAGCCTCTTTGTTTATGCTGGGAGCGCCCAGTTTGCCATGTTGGCACTGATTGCGGTTCAAGCACCTGTGGCAGCTATTGCTATGACGGTCTTTTTGATTAATTTGCGTCTCTTTTTGTTGAGTTTGCATGCGTCAACCTATTTCCGTCATACCAGTCTCTGGCAAAATATCGGTATGTCTAGTCTCTTGACGGATGAGACTTATGGCGTTTTGATGGGCGAGTTAGCCCATACAGACAAGGTCAATCCTATGTGGATGCACGGAAACAATCTCAACAGCTATGTGGCTTGGTTTGTGGGAACAGTTGTCGGAACGGCTCTGGGTGGTCTGCTGCCAAATCCAGAAATCTTTGGCTTGGATTTTGCCCTGGTTGGGATGTTCATTGGAATTTTTGCTTCGCAATTCCAGATTATGCAAAGACGGATTCCTGTCCGCAATCTGCTCATTATCCTAGCAGTTGTTGCGGTGTCCTTCTTTTTACTCTTAACAGTGGTGTCTCAGTCGCTAGCTGTTCTGTTTGCGACCTTGCTAGGTTGTACAATGGGGGTGGTTTTAGATGGTCAGTAAGTATCTTTTATTAGCAGTTATTTTCTCTGGCTTGGTGACTTGGATTCCCCGTATGATTCCCTTCATCTTGGTCAAGTATAAGGGCTTGCCTGCAATCGTTGAGCGTTTTTTGAAATTCTTGCCTGTTTCTATTATCTTTGCCTTGATTCTTTCAAGCGTAGTGACAGGCAAGGTTGGGAGTCTTCCTCAAATCAAATGGCTGGACTTCTTAGCAGTCTTTCCAACGGCTTGGGTAGCCTTTCGCTACCGCAATCTAGTTGGAACAGTTCTCTTTGGAGTGGTCTTAACTGCAGTCTTGCGTTTGGTCTTTTAATACTCTTCGAAAATCTCTTCAAACCACGTCAGCGTTGCCTTACCGTAGGTATATGTAACTGACTTCGTCAGTCTTATCTCCAACCTCAAAACAGTGTTTTGAGCAACCTGCGGCTAGCTTCCTAGTTTGCTCTTTGATTTTCATTGAGTATAAATTAGCCATAAAGAAAACCTATCACAGAGATAGATATCATATAATGGCGTAAATGCTCTTTTTCTGTTAAGATTATAAGGTATTCTATTTTGGAGGAAATGACATGAAAAAAATCGTTAAATACTCATCTCTTGCTGCCCTAGGACTTGTTGCTGCAGGTGTGCTTGCGGCTTGCTCAGGTGGTGCTAAGAAAGAAGGAGAAGCAGTTAGCAAGAAAGAAATTATCGTTGCAACCAATGCTTCACCAAAACCATTCAACTATGAAGAAAATGGTGAATTGACTGGTTACGAAATTGAAGTGGTTCGCGCTATCTTTAAAGACTCTGACAAGTATGATGTCAAGTTTGAGAAGACAGAGTGGTCAGGAGTCTTTGCAGGACTTGACGCTGACCGTTACCAAATGGCCGTTAACAACATCAGCTACACTAAAGAACGCGCGGAGAAATACCTTTATGCAGCCCCAACTGCTAAAAACCCTAACGTTCTTGTAGTGAAAAAAGACGACTCTAGCATCAAATCGCTTGATGATATCGGTGGAAAATCAACAGAAGTTGTTCAAGGGACAACATCTGCTAAACAGTTAGAAGACTACAACAAACAACACTCAGATAATCCAACTGTCCTTAACTACACTAGAGCAGACTTCCAACAAATCATGGGACGCTTGAGCGATGGTCAGTTTGACTACAAGATTTTTGATAAAATCGGTGTTGAAACAGTCATCAAGAACCAAGGTTTGGACAACTTGAAAGTTATCGAACTTCCAAGCGACCAACAACCTTACGTTTACCCACTTCTTGCTAAAGGTCAAGATGAGTTGAAAACATTTGTAGACAAACGTATCCAAGAACTCTACAAAGATGGCACTCTTGAAAAATTGTCTAAACAATTCTTCGGTGACACTTATCTACCAGCAGAAGCAGATATTAAATAATTTCTTGAAATCATCCATTCTGAGTAAGGTGGGTGATTTCTCAGTTTTTAGGGATATAGTTTTAAACTATATATCTGGCTATCTAATAACAATTTGTGAAATCAAACAAATTGTGAGATACTAGTACGGTATTATTTTTAAGGAGAAAGAATCATGAAAATCAAAAAATGGCTTGGTGTAGCAGCTCTTGCTACAGTAGCAGGTTTGGCTCTTGTCGCTTGCGGAAACTCAGAAAAGAAAGCAGACAATGCAACAACTATTAAAATTGCAACTGTTAACCGTAGCGGTTCTGAAGAAAAACGTTGGGACAAAATTCAAGAATTGGTTAAAAAAGACGGTATCACTTTGGAATTTACAGAGTTCACAGACTACTCACAACCAAACAAGGCAACTGCTGATGGCGAAGTAGATTTGAACGCTTTCCAACACTATAACTTCTTGAACAACTGGAACAAAGAAAATGGGAAAGACCTTGTAGCGATTGCTGATACTTACATCTCTCCAATCCGTCTTTACTCAGGTTTGAATGGAAGTGACAACAAGTACACTAAAGTAGAAGACATCCCAGCAAACGGAGAAATCGCTGTACCGAACGATGCTACAAACGAAAGCCGTGCGCTTTACTTGCTTCAATCAGCTGGCTTGATTAAATTGGATGTTTCAGGAACTGCTCTTGCAACAGTTGCCAACATCAAAGAAAATCCAAAGAACTTGAAAATCACTGAATTGGACGCTAGCCAAACAGCTCGTTCATTGTCATCAGTTGACGCTGCCGTTGTAAACAATACCTTCGTTACAGAAGCAAAATTGGACTACAAGAAAGCACTTTTCAAAGAACAAGCTGATGAAAACTCAAAACAATGGTACAACATCATCGTTGCGAAAAAAGATTGGGAAACATCACCAAAAGCTGATGCTATCAAGAAAGTGATCGCAGCTTACCACACAGATGACGTGAAAAAAGTTATCGAAGAAACATCAGACGGTTTGGATCAACCAGTTTGGTAATAAGAAACAGGGAGGTGGGAGAGAAAATTCCACCTCTTGCTTTTGTATAGAGCATGGATTGTCAGGAAGAGTAGTTCATAGAAAGGTAGAGAGAATATGGTTTTTCCTAGCGAACAAGAACAGATTGAAAAATTTGAAAAGGATCATGTGGCCCAGCATTATTTTGAGGTTTTGCGTACCTTGATTTCTAAGAAGTCGGTCTTTGCCCAACAGGTGGGGCTCAAAGAAGTTGCCAACTATCTGGGTGAGATTTTCAAGCGTGTTGGGGCTGAAGTGGAGATTGATGAGACTTATACGGCTCCCTTTGTCATGGCGCATTTCAAGAGTTCGCGTCCAGATGCCAAGACCCTAATTTTCTATAACCACTATGACACTGTGCCAGCGGATGGGGATCAGGTGTGGACAGAGGATCCCTTTACTCTTTCAGTGCGCAATGGCTTCATGTATGGGCGTGGGGTTGATGACGACAAGGGTCATATCACAGCTCGTTTGAGTGCTTTGAGAAAATACATGCAGCACCACGATGACCTGCCTGTCAATATCAGTTTTATCATGGAGGGAGCGGAGGAATCCGCTTCGACAGACCTAGATAAGTATCTGGAAAAGCACGCTGATAAACTCCGTGGCGCAGATTTGTTAGTTTGGGAACAAGGGACCAAGAATGCCTTGGAGCAGTTAGAAATTTCTGGTGGAAATAAAGGAATTGTGACCTTTGATGCCAAGGTTAAAAGTGCGGATGTGGATATCCACTCTAGTTATGGAGGAGTTGTGGAATCAGCTCCTTGGTACCTCCTTCAAGCCCTACAGTCTCTTCGTGCCGCAGATGGCCGTATCTTGGTTGAAGGTTTGTACGAAGAAGTTCAAGAACCAAATGAACGAGAATTGGCCTTGGTGGACACCTACGCTCAACGCAATCCAGGGGAAATCAGCCAGATTTATGGTTTGGAATTACCTCTCTTACAAGAGGATCGTGCAGCCTTCCTAAAACGTTTCTTTTTTGAACCAGCCCTTAATATCGAAGGAATCCAGTCAGGTTATCAGGGACAAGGAGTCAAAACGATTTTGCCAGCAGAAGCCAGCGCTAAGCTAGAAGTTCGTTTGGTTCCTGGCCTAGAACCGCATGATGTTCTGGAAAAAATTCGGAAACAGCTAGACAAAAATGGCTTTGATAAGGTAGAATTATACTATACCTTGGGAGAGATGAGCTATCGCAGCGATATGAGCGCGCCAGCCATTCTTAATGTGATCGAGTTGGCCAAGAAATTCTATCCACAGGGCGTTTCAGTCTTGCCGACGACAGCGGGGACAGGGCCTATGCATACGGTCTTTGATGCCCTAGAGGTGCCAATGGTGGCCTTCGGTCTAGGAAATGCCAACAGCCGAGACCACGGTGGAGATGAGAACGTGCGAATCGCCGATTACTACACCCATATTGAATTAGTAGAGGAGCTGATTAGAAGCTATGAGTAGAGATATTATCAAGTTAGATCAGATCGATGTGACTTTTCATCAAAAGAAGAGAACCATCGCAGCGGTCAAGGATGTGACCATTCACATCCAAGAAGGAGATATTTACGGAATCGTTGGATATTCTGGAGCAGGGAAATCAACCCTTGTACGGGTGATTAATCTCTTGCAAAAACCATCTGCAGGGAAAATTACCATTGACGACGATGTGATTTTTGATGGTAAGGTGACCTTGACGGCAGAGCAGTTACGTCGTAAACGTCAAGATATTGGAATGATTTTCCAGCATTTCAACCTGATGAGTCAAAAGACGGCAGAGGAGAATGTAGCCTTTGCCCTTAAACACTCTGGACTCAGCAAGGAAGAAAAGAAAGCTAAAGTTGCTAAGTTGTTGGACTTGGTTGGCTTGGCAGACCGTGCTGAAAACTACCCTTCACAACTATCTGGAGGGCAAAAACAGCGTGTGGCCATTGCGCGTGCCTTGGCAAATGATCCAAAAATCTTGATTTCAGATGAGTCAACTTCTGCCCTTGATCCTAAGACTACTAAGCAGATTTTGGCCTTGTTGCAAGATTTGAACCAAAAATTAGGCTTGACTGTTGTCTTGATTACGCATGAAATGCAGATTGTCAAAGACATTGCCAACCGTGTGGCAGTGATGCAGGATGGGCATTTGATTGAAGAGGGTAGCGTTCTTGAAATTTTCTCAAATCCTAAACAACCTTTGACGCAAGACTTTATCTCAACAGCCACTGGTATTGACGAAGCCATGGTCAAAATTGAGAAGCAAGAAATCGTGCAACATCTGTCTGAAAATAGCCTTTTGGTGCAACTCAAGTATGCAGGTGCTTCAACAGACGAGCCACTTTTGAATGAATTGTACAAGCATTATCAAGTAACGGCTAATATCCTCTGTGGAAATATCGAAATTCTCGATGGTACTCCTGTTGGAGAATTAGTTGTGGTCTTGTCAGGTGAAAAAGCAGCGTTGGCAGGTGCCCAAGAAGCCATTCGTCAAGCAGGCGTACAGCTAAAAGTATTGAAGGGAGGACAGTAAGATGGAATCATTGATTCAAACCTATTTGCCAAATGTTTATAAAATGGGTTGGGCTGGTCAGGCAGGCTGGGGAACAGCCATCTATCTAACTCTTTATATGACAGTTCTTTCTTTCATCATCGGAGGGTTCTTGGGGCTAGTGGCAGGTCTTTTNCTTGTTTTGACAGCGCCAGGTGGTGTCTTGGAAAATAAGGTCGTTTTCTGGATTTTAGATAAAATCACCTCTATTTTCCGTGCGGTACCATTTATCATTCTCTTGGCAGTCTTGTCACCCTTCTCTCATCTAATCGTAGGAACAAGCATTGGTCCAAATGCGGCTATCGTACCGCTATCTTTTGCAGTCTTTGCCTTCTTTGCCCGTCAAGTACAGGTGGTATTGGCTGAACTGGATGGTGGTGTCATTGAGGCGGCTCAAGCGAGCGGAGCGACATTCTGGGATATCGTAGGTGTTTACCTATCAGAAGGCCTTCCAGATTTGATCCGTGTGACGACTGTAACCTTGATTTCCCTTGTTGGTGAAACAGCTATGGCTGGTGCGGTTGGAGCTGGTGGTATTGGTAACGTGGCCATCGCTTATGGATTTAACCGCTACAATCACGATGTGACCATCTTGGCAACCATCGTTATCATTTTGATTATCTTTGCGATCCAATTTTTGGGAGATTTCTTGACCAAGAAATTGAGTCATAAATAAAAAAAGAGCCACACGGCTCTTTTTTATTAATCAGATTTTTTGTGCAAATTTTTTACTCAAGGCTTGTCCAATCAAGGCACCCACTAGGGCTCCGATGACAATACTTGCGATAAATAGAAGGACGGTTCCAGGGTTTGGTGCGACCATGATACGGTCGATATATTCTTGCGATTTTCCTCTTGCTAGAAGGGTAGCCATATAGGCTTGAGGCGCAATCCACATAAGTAAGATTGGTCCTGTTGAGCTAAAGGCGAAAATAACGAAAGAAAGGAAATTTTTCGTTTGATCCTTGTATTTGCCTAAATGAGCTACTCCATCTGCTAGGAGGCCACAGATAATTCCAGGAAGGAAGGCACCAGCACCGTGTTTAGATCCCAAGAAAAAGAGGGCCATGACAAGGCCGATAGTGGTAATGGCACCAAAGCGCGGAACTTTTGCGACTAGGATCATATAGACGCTACCGCCGACAAGGGCAGTAAAGGCAGGCGCATAAAACATATTTCCGGTTTGGTCAAAGAGATTGCCCAAAAGAACACCAATCCCCATGCAGAGGAAGTAAAGAACTGCAAAAAGCAGTGTAGTTAAGATAGATTTTTTCATGAATTGTCTCCTGATAATTTTTTCACAATTCTCATTGTACCACGGTTTGATGGGATTGTAAATGAGGAGAAAGTGTTATTGTTTGCTTGTCAAACTAAATTTTTTATAGAGTTGTTAATAGTAGATGATTAGATTGTTTTACTGTAAGGCTTAAACAAATTCAATCTTCGCAGAGTTACTAAATAAACAACGCATTAAGGCCGCTCAGCAACTTTTACTTTCAACTAGTGACAGTATTGAAGATATTTGTTATGCTGTTGGTTACAGTAATGTTGGATATTTCTATAAAGTGTTCCGAAAATTGTGCGGAAAATCGCCAAAAGCCTACCGAAAACAGGTAGAAACTACACTATAATATTTGTATTCTTTTACAAAAGGTGCTATAATATCGATAATAATATCAGGAGGTTCTATTATGAAAAAGAAACCAATCTATCTATGGGTCTTGCTAATCTTGTCTGCCCTTATTTCAGCTATGTCTCTGTTTGAACTTTTGAAGCCCTTACCTAGCAAAGAAGTCCTTCGTGCTGCTCAAAAACAAGTTGCAGGGGTCAGTGCTCAGCAGGTAGAAGATAGCATTAATTATAGCTATAGAGTAGCAGAAGCATCTCATTCTATTTTTAATGTTGCCTTGATTGTGCTGTCTGCTATTTTAGTGGTAGTAGCTATTGTCTTCCTTGTTCGTAAGAATTTGCAATATGCAAACTATACTTATGTCGGCTATGTTTTGCTAGCCATTATTGGTTCAATTTATACCTATGTGACTTTGCAAGACGCTGTGCAGTTGCTTCAAGATGAGACCATGCGTTTGACAATGAGTATTGGTTCAAAAGCTGTTAGCATTTTCTATATCGTTATCAATGTTCTTTTCCTAGCCCTTGTCTTTTACAAGATGTGGCGTCAGCAAAAAGCCTTGGCGGAAGAAGAGGAAACAGAAGAACTTGCCTAAGTATTGACAAAAAATAACTATCAAGTTACAATCTTGGTAGTTATTTTTCGATTATAGATAAAATCATGGAGGTACATATGAAGACAATTTCTTTAGTTTATATTAGTCTGAGTGGCAACACTGAGAGTTTTGTGACGCGCTTGAAAGACTATCTCTTGTCCCAGTACGAGGGAATTGAGGTCCAAAAGATTCATATCAAGGATTTGGTCAAAGAAGGCCAAGATTTCTATGAAATGGACTATCCCTATGTTGCTTTTTTGCCGACCTACCTTGAAGGTGGGAATGGCGTGGATAACGGAGATGTTGAGATATTGACGACACCCGTTGGGGATTTTATCGCCTATGGAGACAATGCTAGTAAGTGTTTTGGTGTGGTTGGTTCAGGAAATCGTAACTTTAATAACCAATACTGTCTGACAGCCAAGCAATACAGTCAACGCTTTGGTTTCCCTGTATTGGCCGATTTTGAAATGCGAGGCATGCTTGGAGATATCAAACGTGTCGCAGCTATTATCGCAGATTTGTATGACTTGGAAAGTTAAGCTTAGGCTTGACTTTTTTATTATTCCAAGTGGTTTTATCAGCACTCTTACTTTTTATGCTTCAAGAGTTGATTGATATGGTCCACTTTTTTAGCTTCTCTTTTATAGAGAATAGCCCAAATGATGAGGTAGACAATCGCAAACTCGATAATGAGCTGGAGATAGAAGATCCAGTGGAAGGGAAACCAACCTGCTAGGGTTGCTAGTGGGACAAAGCCAGCCAGCATGAGGAAGAAATGGGTCAGAGTCGCACGGAGCAAGCTCCAGTCACGGCTGAATAATCGCTTGCCAAAGTTGAAGAGAATACCGATAGCTGCCCAAATAAGTGTGCAGTAGAGCAAGACCAGGGCACCGTGAACCTGATGTTGAGCCATCACTTGGCCGATGATAGAGTAGGGATTTAGCGGTGCGTAGGTATTTGGTGCATAAATGAGTGAAAAGATGATAGAGAGGATGAGGCCGATGAGGACACCAGCAGCTGCGTCGTGGAAAATTTGTTTTTTCATAGTTCTAATTTCTCCTTGATGGTTTTTAGGTAACGGCGTGAAGAGTAGGTGAAACTTTCGTTTTTTAGAAAGATTTCTACTAGACCGTTGGGGGTTAGCTTGAGATGAGAGATAGAGTCGATATTGACGATTTCAGATTGAGAAATTTGGATAAAAGTTGTTGGCAGAATTTCAAGGACCTGATAGAGTCGCAAATCAATGGTGTAGGTCTGACTCGCCGTTTCTGCTAGAACCTTCCGATTCTCGATATAGAAGCGTTGAATCTTGCCAATCTCAACGAGATAGACCTGATTATCAATTTTCCCTTTGATTTTTTCTGTTAGATCCAGATTTTCTGCGAACTCGATGACTTTCTGGACTTTATCTGTCGGCTGAGGTGCTTGGACAATCAGTTTTTCTTCCTTGTAAGTCTCACTAATCTGTAGTTCTACTTTCATAAATTTCTCTCCTTGTTTTTCATACAAAATTGTGATCACTTCTTATACACCTTTATTAAACACTATTTTACGATACCTGACAAGGGACTTTGTCTATGTGGAGGGATTTGGTTCCTATGTGGTGCTTGCTTTTCTGTCCTTTCTGAAATATGGTATAATAGCACTAATCAATTTCTAGGAAAATAGATACAGAAAGGGGCTGAAAGATGTCTCATATTATTGAATTGCCAGAGGTGCTGGCAAACCAGATTGCAGCTGGAGAGGTTATCGAGCGTCCAGCTAGCGTTGTTAAGGAGCTGGTAGAAAACGCCATTGACGCGGGTTCTAGTCAGATTATCATTGAGATTGAGGAAGCTGGTCTCAAGAAAATTCAAATCACAGATAATGGCCATGGAATTGCCCACGATGAGGTGGAATTGGCCCTGCGCCGCCATGCAACTAGTAAGATAAAAAATCAGGCAGACCTTTTTCGGATTCGGACGCTTGGTTTTCGTGGTGAAGCCTTGCCTTCTATTGCGTCTGTCAGTGTCTTAACTCTGTTGACTGCGGTGGATGGCGCAAGCCACGGGACTAAGTTAGTTGCGCGTGGAGGTGAAGTCGAAGAAGTCATCCCAGCGACCAGTCCAGTGGGAACCAAGGTTTGTGTGGAGGATCTCTTTTTCAACACGCCTGCCCGTCTCAAGTATATGAAGAGCCAGCAAGCAGAGTTGTCTCATATCATTGATATCGTCAACCGTCTGGGCTTGGCCCATCCTGAGATTTCTTTTAGTTTGATCAGTGATGGCAAGGAAATGACGCGAACAGCAGGGACTGGTCAACTGCGCCAAGCTATCGCAGGAATTTATGGTTTGGCGAGTGCCAAGAAGATGATTGAAATTGAGAACTCTGACCTAGATTTCGAAATTTCAGGCTTTGTATCCTTGCCTGAGTTAACTCGAGCCAACCGTAACTATATCAGCCTCTTCATCAATGGTCGTTATATCAAGAACTTTCTACTCAACCGTGCTATTTTGGACGGTTATGGGAGCAAGCTCATGGTAGGTCGCTTTCCACTGGCTGTCATTCACATCCATATCGACCCTTATCTAGCGGATGTCAATGTGCATCCGACCAAGCAAGAGGTGCGGATTTCTAAGGAAAAAGAACTGATGATGCTGGTTTCAGAAGCTATTGCAAACAGTCTCAAGGAACAAACCTTGATACCAGATGCCTTGGAAAATCTTGCCAAATCGACCGTGCGCAATCGTGAGAAGGTGGAGCAAACTATTCTCCCGCTCAAAGAAAATATGCTTTACTATGAGAAAAGTGAGCCGTCAAGACCCAGTCGAGCTGAGGTGGCTGATTATCAGGTAGAATTGACTGATGAAGGACAGGATTTGACTTTATTTGCCAAGGAAACCTTGGACCAGCTGACCAAGCCCGCAAAACTGCATTTTGCAGAGAGAAAACCTGCTAACTATGACCAATTAGACCATCCAGAGTTAGACCTAGCTAGTCTTGATAAGGCCTATGACAAGCTGGAGCGAGAAGAATCATCCATCTTCCCAGAGTTGGAATTTTTCGGACAAATGCACGGGACTTATCTCTTTGCCCAAGGGCGAGATGGGCTCTACATCATAGACCAGCATGCGGCTCAGGAACGGGTCAAGTACGAGGAATACCGTGAAAGCATAGGCGATGTTGATCAGAGCCAGCAGCAACTCCTAGTACCCTACATCTTTGAATTTCCAGCGGATGATGCGCTTCGTCTCAAGGAAAGAATGCCTCTTTTGGAGGAAGTGGGTGTCTTTCTAGCAGAGTACGGGAAAAATCAATTCATCCTACGTGAACATCCTATTTGGATGGCAGAGGAGGAGATTGAGTCAGGTATCTATGAAATGTGCGATATGCTGCTCTTGACTAAGGAAGTTTCTATCAAGAAATACCGAGCAGAGCTGGCTATTATGATGTCCTGCAAGCGGTCTATCAAGGCCAACCATCGTATTGACGACCATTCGGCCAGACAGCTCCTTTATCAACTTTCTCAATGTGACAATCCCTATAACTGTCCTCACGGACGTCCTGTTTTGGTGCATTTTACCAAGTCGGATATGGAAAAAATGTTCCGACGCATTCAGGAAAATCACACCAGTCTCCGTGAGTTGGGGAAATATTAAACTAAAAGGAAAACTATGTACGAATATTTCAAAGGAATCATTACCAAAATCACTGCCAAATACATTGTTCTTGAAACTAACGGTATCGGCTATATCCTGCATGTGGCCAATCCCTATGCTTACTCAGGTCAGGTCAATCAAGAAACTCAAATTTATTTGCACCAAGTTGTCCGTGAGGACGCTCATCTGCTTTATGGATTTCGCTCAGAAGACGAGAAGAAGCTCTTTCTCAGTCTGATTTCGGTCTCTGGGATTGGTCCTGTATCAGCTCTGGCTATCATCGCTGCCGATGACAATGCTGGCTTGGTTCAAGCAATTGAAACTAAGAACATCACCTACTTGACCAAATTCCCTAAAATTGGCAAGAAAACAGCCCAGCAGATGGTGCTGGACTTGGAAGGCAAGGTAGTAGTTGCAGGAGATGACCTTCCTGCTAAGGTAGCAGTGCAAGCTAGCGCTGAAAACCAAGAATTGGAAGAAGCCATGGAAGCCATGTTGGCTCTGGGCTACAAGGCAACAGAGCTCAAGAAAATCAAGAAATTCTTTGAAGGAACGACAGATACAGCTGAGAACTATATCAAGTCTGCCCTCAAAATGTTGGTCAAATAGGAGCAGAGCATGACAAAACGTTGTTCGTGGGTCAAGATGACCAATCCGCTCTACATTGCCTATCATGATGAGGAATGGGGTCAGCCCCTCCATGATGACCAAGCATTGTTTGAGTTGTTGTGTATGGAAACCTATCAGGCAGGCCTGTCTTGGGAAACGGTGCTCAACAAACGACATGCTTTCCGAGAAGCCTTTCATGGCTATCAAATTCAAGCGGTCGCAGAGATGACTGATACCGAATTGGAAAACTTGCTGGAGAATCCAGCCATCATCCGAAATAGAGCCAAGATTTTTGCTACACGCGCTAACGCCCAAGCCTTTCTACGACTACAGGCAGAGTACGGCTCTTTTGATGCCTATCTTTGGTCTTTTGTTGAGGGGAAAACGATCGTTAACGATGTTCCCGATTACCGCCAAGCCCCAGCTAAAACACCTCTGTCTGAGAAGTTAGCCAAAGATTTCAAAAAACGAGGCTTCAAGTTCACAGGCCCAGTCGCCGTCTTATCTTTTCTACAGGCTGCAGGGCTGGTTAATGACCATGAGAATGATTGTGAGTGGAAAAGCAGCAATTAGTGAGTACAGGTAACTAGCATATCTGAGAATATAGAAAAAAGCTGAGAAATTTTTCCCAGCTTTTTATATATACTATTAGATTTGTTAGAGTGAAGTCAAAAAAGTGATTCCACCTAAAATAACACCAGCTGAATTTGGAATGATTAGTATCCAATCCTTCTTAGGTTCCTTTGTCCATCCATAAATAACCCAGATTAAGCAAGATATAGCAGCTGATAAAGGTTGAAATGGTTGAGCTTTATTTCCCTGTAAATTAGCGATAATTTGAGGTATGTAGGCAATAAATACTATAATTCCAATAAAGGCACCAATAGAACCTACGATTCGATTAATTTTTTGTTTTGTCATATACACCTCCTTCAAAAGGATATCATAGAAATTAGCGAAATGCAATAAATTCAGATACAAATTGTAACGAAAACGAATACAAAAGCACAAAAATAGAGAAACTATTTATTTTTTGTTATAGTCAAAGCGAATGATTTGCTCCTTTGCATCTACATAGGCGTGAACTCCGAAGGGTACAATTGCTCTTGGAGTTGCGTGGCCGACATTTAGATTATAGATAATCGGGATATTGCTGTCAATAATATCCAATAGTGCCTCTTTATAGTCGTCATAGAAAGTTTCATCCATAGGTTTTCCGACCAAGAGTCCACTGATGACCTCGAATATACCAGTGTCTTTTAAAGTCCGCAACATATTTTTGAAGTCTTCCAGCTCAGGCTTTTCTTCGCTTGTTTCTAGCAAGAGGATTTTTCCTTCCCAGTCTGACAAGTCAGGGAAAAGTTTGTATTTTTGGCAGAGCTCCGTGCTATCTGCGTATCGAGAGTTGTCAAAGATATCGTAGAGGGATTCGAGGCAACCACCGAGGATTTTTCCCTCGAACTGGGCATTTCCCCGCAACAGCTCGAAACCAGTATTTGCATGACTGACACGAGGTGTCCCCAGAGCCTTGGGACTGAAGTCAGTCCTTTCATCATACCAAACGTCACTAGGGCGGATTTCTGAGATTCTTCCCGTCTCAATCAATTCTTTAAAGTAGTGGAGGCTATAGGTCAGCACTTCCTTGTCCAATTCACAAATGTCTGCTAGGAAGGATTGACCATAAAAAGTTTTGATTCCTAGTTTATGCAACATGAGATGGTTCATGGTTGTATCCGAGAAGCCAAGAAAAATTTTTTGTTTGATAACCTTTTGTAGTTGGTCATTTTCAAAAAGATAAGGTAGTAAGCGATAGGTATCGTCTCCACCGATGGCGCATAGGATCATGTCGATGCTATCATCAGAAAAGGCATGAATCAAATCCTCTGCACGAGCTTCAGGATGGTCCTTGATAAAGTCTAATCCTTTTAGCGAATGAGGCAAAAAGGTAGGATTGAGTCCCAGGTTCTTGAGACGTTGGACACCCAAGTCCACTTCGTGTTTGACAAAGTCCTCTCCGATAATGCCACTAGATAAACTAACAACACCAATAGTAGAAACCATATTTCTTCCTCCTAGAAATTGATTGAGCCTATTTTATCATAAAAGATGGGAGAAAACTATAGGGAAAAGGGTAGAGGGAAGCTTGTAGGCAAGCAAGTGAAAAAGCAACCGCTGGTGCAGTTGCTTTTCGTTTTCTAATCAGTAATCTCGCTAGATATGAGTTACTTGGTCAACTCTTGATTATAGGAGAGAGCCAAATCAATCCAGTAAGGCAATTCTTTTTGGCCTTCTATATCTAAGTCTATATACCCATGATAAAGGCGCCCCCTCATCAATGTAGTATGAGCTCCTGTTCGGGGTAGAACTTGCTTCTCCATTTCCTTACCAATTCTGACCATAACCAGTTCATCCTTTCTGGAACTGACAGTAAGGACCATTTTACCACGAATCATAAAGGCCAGGCCACCAAACAGCTTCTTTTCTTCTAGCTCTTCTTCGAAAATTTGGGGAGGAAGTTTGAGCGCTAGAATTTTTCGAATCTGCTGAGCTAAAGATTGACTATATGCCATAGCTCTTTCCTTTTCTTAGTAACGTGTTGGTCCTGCACTTGCGCTACGGATATTCAAGCGTTTCTTGAGATAGAAGCGAAGGGCTAGGAGGGCTGCTCCAATAATAGCTAGTGGCAATGGAGCAAGTACTGGGTTAAGGCTAGCTGGTAGGAAGCTTGTCGCAAAGAAGACAAGCAACCAAAGGAACATAGAAACTAGGATAACCAGTACAGATTTCCAGAAAGGTGGACGTTGACTGCGGTCCATGTCTGGTCCATAATATTGGTAAACAAAGTAGTACATCAAGTAGAAGGCAAATCCACCAACCAGTCCAACTAATAGGAGAGTGACAAATCCATAGCCGAAAGCTTGATCTGCCACAAAGAAAGTTGTGAGGGCGCTGACGAGGGCAAAGAGGCTAGTGATGAAAAGAGCTGAGTCCATAATCATGAGTTTCGGATCGTCATTTTCCTTTGGATGCTCTTTTTCATATTGTTCCTTGACAGTGAAACTATGAGCCCAATGGGTCGGTGCGCCATAGAGGGAACGAGCAGTCGTACCCTTGGCTTGCTCTTCAAGAATTTGAGGAATGACTTCCTCAAAAATAGCCTTGATTTCAGCGTCTGTTTTCCCATCTTTGATGAATTGTTGGGTAGCGATGTGGACAAACTCTTGGTTTTTCTTAGTTAATTTTTGTAGATCAATCTGAGACATAGGAACTCCTCTTAGAACCATTTTTTATGGATGAGATAGAGAGTGAGCGAGACACTCATAGCAAAGGCGATAAAGACGATTAACCAGAAGGCATTCGGCTCGCCGTTTAGGGGGATTTCATTATCCTTAAAGTTCATCCCGTAGGCAGAAAAGACCATGGTTGGGATGGACATGACGATGGTCACAAGGGCCAAGGTTTTCATGATGTTGTTCTGGTTGTTAGAAATGATAGAGGCGAAGGTCTCTGTCATAGAATGCAAGACGTTTCCATAAATGTCTGCCATCTCGATGGCCTGTTGGGTTTCAATCAGGGTGTCTTCAAGCAGGTCTTCGTCCTCAAGGTATTTCTTGATATTGCTGGTTGAGCTGGTCAATTTCTTAATCACACGCTCATTTGTTTTGAGGGAAGCCTTGAAATAGACGATGGTTTTTTCCAATTCCATGAGTTCAATCAATTCTTCATTACGAGTTGATTGATGCAGTTGACTTTCAATCTGTTCACTCTTGCGGTCAATCGAACGAAGGGCTGTTAGGTAAAGCTCTGCATTACGATAGAGAATCTGAAAGATAAAACGCGAACGCATGAAGGTATAGAAATTACGTAATCGACGGTTGATAAAGACATCGAGGACCGGTAATGGTTCCAAACAAGTAGTGATAATGGTTTCCTCTGTGATGATAATACCAAGCGGGATGGTTACGTAGTAGGTGCGATTATTTCTTTCTTCTGTGACCGGCACGTCAACGATAATCAGGGTGTACTCATCTTCAATGGTAATACGAGACATTTCTTCCGCATCGAGCGGTGCTCGAAGGTCGGCGATATCAATATCGAAGGCGTTGGCGATTTCGAGTGATTCATTTTGAGTTGGATTAACGAGATTGATCCAAGTACCCGGTTCAAGCGTATCGATCTCTTTAAATTCAGTTGTTGTAGAGAGAAAAACTTGTTTCATATCCCTTATCCTTTCTCATTTTTCAGATTTTTTCACACCGTACTATTATACTACAAAATCGGCCTTTTGGGTAATAGAATCTCACTTTTTTTGGTATAATGGTAAGCAATAATGGACTAGAAAGAACAAAGATGCAAGATAAAATTGTCATTCATGGGGCGCGTGCCCATAATTTAAAAAATATTGATGTGGAGATTCCGCGAGACAAGCTGGTTGTTGTGACCGGCTTGTCAGGTTCAGGGAAATCCAGTCTGGCCTTTGATACCCTCTATGCTGAGGGACAACGCCGCTATGTGGAGAGTTTGTCAGCCTACGCTCGTCAGTTCTTGGGAAATATGGAAAAACCAGATGTAGATGCCATTGATGGTCTCAGCCCAGCTATTTCCATCGACCAGAAAACGACTAGTAAAAATCCTCGCTCGACGGTGGGAACCACGACTGAAATCAATGACTATCTGCGTCTCCTCTACGCACGTGTGGGGACGCCTTACTGTATCAACGGGCATGGAGCTATCAAGGCTTCTTCGGTGGAGCAAATCGTGGATAAGGTTTTGGAGTTACCTGAACGCCAGCGCCTACAAATTTTAGCACCAGTCATTCGTAAGAAAAAAGGCCAACATAAGAGTGTTATCGAGAAGGTTCAGAAAGATGGGTATGTCCGTGTCCGTGTGGATGGGGAAGTCTATGATGTGACCGAAGTGCCAGAGTTGTCTAAGAGCAAGCAACACAATATTGATGTCGTGGTTGACCGTATTGTCATCAAGGAGGGTATTCGTAGTCGTCTCTTTGATTCCATTGAGGCTGCCCTTCGTATTGCAGAAGGTTATGTCATTATCGACACTATGGACGACTCTGAGTTGCTCTTCTCTGAGCATTATGCCTGCCCAGTTTGTGGATTTACTGTTCCAGAGTTAGAGCCGCGTCTCTTCTCCTTCAATGCTCCCTTTGGCTCTTGTAGTGAGTGTGACGGCTTGGGTATCAAGCTGGAGGTGGATACTGATTTGGTAGTGCCAGATGCCGGCAAAACCTTACGTGAGGGGGCGCTAGCGCCGTGGAATCCTATCTCATCCAACTACTATCCAAACATGCTAGAGCAGGCTATGACAGCTTTTGGAGTGGATATGGATAAGCCTTTTGAGGACTTGTCAGAAGAGGATAAGAACTTGATTCTCTATGGGTCAGATGGCAAGGAATTCCATTTCCACTATGAAAATGAATTTGGTGGCGTGCGGGATATCGATATTCCTTTTGAGGGAGTTGTCAATAATATCAAACGTCGCTACCATGAAACTAATAGTGACTACACCCGCACCCAGATGCGCCTTTATATGAATGAGCTGACCTGCGGAACTTGTCATGGTTATCGTCTCAATGACCAGGCCCTGTCTGTCCGTGTTGGTGGTGAGCAAGGACCACATATCGGAGAAATTTCAGACTTGTCTATCGCAGACCACTTGGACTTGGTAAGCCAGTTGACTCTATCTGAAAATGAAGCCATCATTGCTCGTCCCATTCTCAAGGAAATCAAGGACCGTTTGACCTTCCTTAATAACGTGGGTCTTAACTATCTGACTCTGTCACGTTCGGCAGGAACCCTTTCAGGTGGGGAAAGTCAGCGTATTCGTTTGGCAACACAAATTGGTTCCAACCTATCAGGCGTCCTCTATATCCTAGATGAGCCATCGATTGGGCTCCACCAGAGGGATAATGATCGTTTGATTGCCAGTCTGAAAAAGATGCGTGATTTGGGTAATACTCTCATCGTGGTAGAACATGACGAAGATACCATGCGTGAGGCGGATTATCTGATTGACGTTGGTCCTGGTGCAGGTGTTTTTGGTGGGGAGATTGTTGCCGCAGGTACGCCTAAGCAGGTTGCTCGCAACAGCAAATCTATCACAGGCCAGTACTTGTCAGGCAAACGTGCCATTCCAGTGCCAGAAGAGCGCCGTACCGGAAATGGTCGTTTTATCGAAGTGACAGGAGCGCGTGAGAACAACCTGCAAAATGTCACAGCTCGCTTCCCATTAGGAAAATTCATCGCAGTGACAGGGGTATCAGGTTCAGGTAAATCTACCCTAATCAATAGCATTCTCAAAAAAGCTATTGCCCAGAAGCTCAACCGTAATTCAGACAAGCCTGGTAAATTTAAGACTATTACAGGGATTGAGAATGTTGATCGTTTGATTGACATTGACCAGAGTCCAATTGGAAGAACGCCGAGGTCTAACCCTGCTACCTATACGGGAGTTTTTGACGATATACGTGACCTCTTTGCCCAGACAAATGAGGCTAAGATTCGTGGTTACAAAAAGGGACGTTTCAGTTTCAATGTCAAGGGTGGTCGTTGTGAAGCCTGCTCAGGTGACGGGATTATCAAGATTGAGATGCACTTCTTGCCAGATGTTTACGTGGCTTGTGAAGTCTGCCACGGGACTCGCTACAATAGTGAAACCCTAGAAGTTCATTACAAGGAAAAGAATATCTCGCAGGTCTTGGACATGACTGTCAATGATGCGGTGGAATTTTTCCAACACATTCCGAAAATTCAACGCAAACTTCAGACCATCAAGGATGTAGGGCTAGGCTATGTGACGCTAGGTCAACCAGCTACCACTCTTTCTGGGGGAGAAGCCCAGCGTATGAAGCTGGCTAGCGAACTCCACAAACGCTCGACAGGCAAGTCATTCTATATTCTGGATGAACCGACGACAGGACTCCATACAGAGGATATCGCTCGCTTGCTCAAGGTTTTAGCTCGCTTTGTTGACGATGGCAATACAGTCCTTGTTATCGAGCACAATTTAGACGTTATCAAGACAGCAGACCATATTATTGACTTGGGACCTGAGGGCGGTGTCGGTGGTGGAACCATCATCGCAACAGGAACTCCAGAAGAAGTAGCGACCAACGAAGCCAGCTACACAGGACAGTATTTGAAAGGAAAGTTACATCATGAATAAACGCGTACAAGCATTTCTAGCTAAAATGCAAGAAAAAGAACTAGATGGTATTATCATCAATAACCTTAAAAACGTCTATTACCTGACTGGTTTTTGGGGCTCAAATGGAACAGTCTTTATCAGCCGTGACCGTCAGGTCTTGGTGACAGACTCTCGCTATATCATTGCAGCCAAGCAAGAAACCAGTGGTTTTGAGATTGTGGCTGACCGTGATGAATTGGCTGTCATTGCAGGCATTGTTAAGGACATGGGCTTGTCTCGAATCGGTTTTGAAGATGAGATTTCAGTTTCTTATTATCATCGTATGCAGGCCGCCTTTGAAGGAATTGACTTGCTTCCACAAACTCAGTTTGTTGAAGGTCTTCGAATGATTAAGGATGAGGCGGAGATTGCAGCTATTCGCAAGGCTTGTTCTATCTCAGACCAAGCTTTCCGCGATGCGCTTGACTTTATTAAGCCAGGAAAGACTGAAATTGAGATTGCCAACTTCCTTGACTTCCGCATGCGTGAGTTGGGAGCATCTGGCTTGTCTTTTGACACTATTCTAGCTAGCGGTATCAACTCTTCTAAGCCCCATGCCCATCCTATGCACAAACCAGTGGAGCTGGGAGAAGCTATTACCATGGACTTCGGTTGCCTTTATGACCACTATGTTAGCGATATGACCCGGACTATCTATCTAGGGCATGTTAGCGACGAGCAGGCAGAAATTTACAATACGGTTTTGAAAGCAAACCAGGCCTTGATTGACCAAGCTAAGGCTGGCTTAGGTTTCCGTGACTTTGACAAAATTCCTCGTGATATTATCATCGAGGCAGGCTATGGCGACTACTTTACCCACGGTATCGGACACGGTATTGGACTGGATATCCATGAGGAACCATACTTTAGCCAGACTTCTACAGAAACTATTAAGGCAGGTATGGCCTTGACAGACGAGCCGGGTATTTATATTGAAGGCAAATATGGTGTTCGTATCGAGGATGATATTCTGATTACAGAAACAGGTTGTGAATTGTTGACCCTAGCTCCAAAAGAGTTGATAGTCATTTAAGAGTTAAACAACTCAAATGATTGACTTTTAAATTTTAAAGGTTTATACTGAAAAACGAAAACGGTAGGTGAGGCTACCATAGGGATACGGATGACTACCGCAAAGCAGTGGAGACACTACTCGTTGGTCAACAGTCCTGGTCGCGAAGGCCAAGACTAAGCTCATTACATTGCCCTATGGAGTTAAAGCTTGAACGAAAAACAGATAATTAGTTTTTTAATCCTGCCATTTTATGGTGGGATTTTCTACTGTTTAAATCAAAGAAAGGAGATAGACGATGCAAATTGACGATCACCCGGAACCGCACATACACAGCCAATCGCTGATTTGTGTCGTTCTACCCTTATAAAGTGATTGGTCTCTGTGTATGAAACACATCATTCATACAGATAGGAGAAACCAATGAAAACTACAAAAGAAAGATTAGCAACAGCTATTCATACATCTTTAAACGAAACTCTATCTTTTTATAAGACAAGTCTAACAGGCTTGACTGAGGAGCAGGTGGAGAAAAATCGTGACCTATATGGCGAAAATACCATCACAAAGGGTCAAGAAGACAGTATCCTCAAAAAGATTTACGAATCCATTATCAATCCTTTTACCATCATCTTGCTGGTCATCGCCATGATTTCCTTGGTGACCAATGTCTGGTTGGCAAAACCAGGTCAAGAAGATCCGACAACTTCCATTATCATCGTTGTCCTAGTCCTCATTTCTGGTGGCATACGCTTTGTCCAAGAACTCCGTAGTGATAAGGCTGCGACCAATCTATCAAAAATGATTGTCAACACAGCGACTGTCATTCGTCAAGGAGAAATCCAAGAAGTACCTATCGATGATTTGGTAGTAGGTGACGTGGTTAAATTAAGCGCTGGAGACATGATTCCAGCAGATCTTCTTTTATTTGAGTCGCGCGATTTCTTTGTACAACAGTCGGGCTTGACAGGTGAAAGTGAATCGGTTGAAAAATTGGCCTTGACCAAGGCAACAGTTCAACAATCTGATAGTCTGCTGGAAGCAGAAGCGCTCGCCTTTATGGGAACCAATGTCTTGTCTGGTAGTGCTAAGGCCGTGGTTTTGGCGGTTGGTGATGATACCATGATGGGGGCCATTGAGCAGACTTTGAACACCTATGACGAGCCTACTTCGTTTGAGCGAGAAATGAATAGTATTTCGTGGCTCTTGATTCGTTTGATGCTGGTCATGGTGCCCATCGTTTTCTTGTCCAATGGTTTAACAGATGGCGACTGGTTGGAAGCTGGCGTATTTGCTTTGAGTGTTGGTGTTGGGCTTACACCTGAGATGCTTCCTATGATTATCACGGCCAGTCTAGCAAAAGGCTCCATCATTATGGCCAAGGAAAAAGTGGTTATCAAGAAACTCAATGCCATACAGGACTTAGGGGCTATTGATATTTTGTGTACAGATAAGACAGGGACTCTAACCCAAGACGAAATTGTCCTTGAATATCCCTTGGACATCCACGGACGCTTGGATTTGACCGTCTTGAGACGAGCTTATCTCAATTCTTATTTTCAAACGGGCTTGAAAAATTTGATGGACAGAGCCATCATCAAACGGACTGAAAAGGAAGCCAAAGAACACACCCTCTTGCAAAATCTGGCTCAAACTTTTCAAAAAATAGATGAGCTCCCCTTTGATTTTGAACGTAGACGGATGAGTGTTATCGTTAAGGATGAACACGAAGTTGTTAGTTTGGTAACCAAGGGTGCCCTAGAGGAAATGTTGACGATTTCCAGTTATGCGGAATACCAAGGAGTGATTACTCCCTTGACAGATGTTATTAGAGAAGAAATTTTAGCAGAAGTCAGACAACTAAATCAACAAGGTTTGCGTGTCTTGGGAGTGGCCTATAAGTCAGGTTTGAGGGAAGGCCATGCCTATACAGTTGATGATGAAGGGGATATGATTCTAACTGGTTATTTAGCCTTCCTAGATCCTCCTAAACCATCTGCAGCACCAGCAATTAAGGCTCTGTTAGAACATGGGGTTCAAACAAAGATTTTGACGGGAGACAACGAAAAAGTTACCCAAGCAGTCTGTGAAAAGGTTGGTTTGGATATCAATCAGATGCTGTTGGGGTCTGAAATTGATCAGATGAGTGATCAAGAATTGGCCCAAGCCGTAGAGGAGGTAACAGTCTTTGCCAAACTTTCACCTGACCAAAAAGCGAGGATTATTTTGCAATTTAAGGCTAATGGTCATGCTGTCGGTTATATGGGAGATGGGATCAATGATGCTCCTTCTATGAAAGTTGCAGATGTGGGGATTTCTGTTGATACAGCAGTAGATATTGCCAAAGAAACAGCTGATGTTATCCTACTTGATAAGGATCTCATGGTGCTTGAAAAAGGACTTGTTGAAGGGCGTAAGGTCTATGCCAATATGACTAAATATATCAAAATGACAGTGAGTTCTAATTTTGGAAATATCTTATCCCTATTGGTCTCTGGAATCTTTTTGCCATTTTTACCAATGGCACCAGTCCATTTGATTATTCTAAATCTAGTCTATGATTTGTCTTGTATTGCCTTGCCTTTTGACAAGGTGGATAAAGATTTTTTGAGAAATCCGCATATATGGGAAGCTAAGTCCATCACACGTTTCATGGTTTGGATGGGGCCTATCTCTTCTGCCTTTGACATTTTGACCTTTATTTTGCTCTATTTTATCATTGTACCCATGACGACAGGTCAAGCCTATGTCCATGGAGCGGAGTCTGCTGTAGGATTTATTGTCTTGTTTCAGACAGGTTGGTTTATCGAGTCCATGTGGTCACAGACCATGGTTATCCATATGCTGCGTTCAGCCAAAATTCCCTTTTTACAAAGTCGTCCAGCTTGGCTAGTCCTTGTGACAACCCTATTGGCTGCAGCCTTTGTGACCTTCCTTCCCTACAGTCCACTAGCTAGCCTTCTCCATCTAACTCCTTTAAAATCGATTTATTTCATCTTTTTACTTTTCATCATTATTTTGTATATGATTAGTGTGACAATTGTGAAAAAAATCTATATCAAGAAATATCAAGAATGGCTGTAAATTTCATTTTGTCAAGAAAAAAGTACGAAAATGACGAAAAAAGTCAAAAAAATTTAAAAATAGGTCGCAAGTCGGATGTTTTTTATGGTATAATAGACTAAACTGATAGTAACATGTAGCGAAAGGGGTAGGTACATGATTAAAATTTATACAGTCTCAAGTTGTACTAGCTGTAAAAAAGCAAAAACCTGGCTCAATGCCCACCAGTTAAGTTATAAAGAACAAAACCTTGGTAAAGAAGGAATTACGAGAGAAGAATTACTGGATATTCTAACCAAAACAGATAACGGAATAGCCAGCATCGTTTCATCTAAAAATCGCTATGCCAAAGCCCTTGGAGTGGATATTGAAGATTTGAGCGTCAATGAAGTCCTCAATCTGATTATGGAAACGCCGAGAATTTTAAAGAGCCCAATCCTTGTAGATGAAAAACGCCTGCAAGTTGGCTATAAGGAAGACGATATTCGTGCCTTCCTACCACGCTCTGTCCGTAATGTAGAAAATGCAGAAGCACGTTTGCGTGCAGCTCTATAAACATCAAGGCTGGGAGCAACTCCCAGTCTTATTTTAATTTCAAAAAGAAAGAAGAAAGAAATGAAGAAAATAGTTCTTGTTAGTCTAGCTTTCCTTTTTGTCCTGGTTGGTTGCGGACAGAAAAAAGAAACTGGACCAGCTACAAAAACAGAAAAGGATACGCTTCAGTCGGCATTGCCAGTTATTGAAAATGCTGAGAAGAATACAGTTGTAACCAAGACTTTGGTTTTGCCAAAGTCAGATGATGGCAGCCAGCAAACCCAAACCATTACTTATAAAGACAAGACTTTTTTGAACCTAACCATTCAACAAAAACGTCCAGTCTCAGATGAGTTGAAGACTTATATCGACCAACATGGAGTGGAAGAAACTCAAAAAGCTCTTCTCGAGGCAGAGGAGAAAGATGAGTCTATCATAGAAGCTCGCAAATTAGCAGGATTTAAGCTTGAAACTAAACTATTGAGTGCAACTGAACTTCAAACAACGACTAGTTTTGATTTTCAAGTTTTGGATGTCAAGAAGGCTTCTCAGTTAGAATATTTGAAGAACATTGGTTTAGAAAATCTCTTGAAGAATGAACCAAGCAAATATATTTCAGACAGATTGGCAAATGGCGCGACAGAACAATAGAAAATCCAAATAAATAGACTGCCTGAATTGTAGAACGTAAGGAATTATGCTATAATGGTACTATTCTAAGGAAAGAGGGTGTTAGAATGGGATTTACTGAAGAAACAGTACGTTTTAAATTGGACGATTCCAATAAAAAAGAAATTAGCGAAACTTTGACTGACGTCTATGCTTCGTTGAACGATAAGGGCTACAACCCAATTAACCAAATCGTAGGTTACGTATTGAGTGGAGACCCTGCCTACGTTCCTCGTTATAATAATGCACGAAATCAAATCCGTAAGTATGAGCGTGATGAAATCGTTGAGGAATTAGTTCGCTACTACCTTAAAGGACAAGGAGTCGATCTATAACCTATGAGAATTATGGGATTGGACGTCGGTTCAAAAACGGTAGGGGTGGCCATTAGCGATCCGCTCGGTTTTACAGCTCAAGGGCTTGAAATCATCCAAATTAATGAGGAACAAGGCCAGTTTGGTTTTGACCGCGTTAAGGAGTTGGTTGATACTTACAAGGTGGAACGATTTGTAGTGGGCTTGCCTAAAAACATGAACAATACAAGTGGACCACGCGTGGAAGCTAGTCAAGCATACGGAGCAAAGCTAGAAGAGCTTTTTGGTTTACCAGTAGACTATCAAGATGAACGCTTGACAACAGTTGCCGCAGAGCGCATGTTGATTGAACAAGCAGATATTAGCCGTAACAAGCGCAAGAAAGTCATTGATAAGTTAGCAGCTCAGCTGATTTTACAAAATTATTTAGATAGAAAATTTTAATACAAAGGAGAGGCTATGTCACACGATCATAACCACGACCACGAAGAACGTGAATTAATTACACTAGTAGATGAGCAAGGAAATGAAACTTTGTTTGAAATCCTTTTGACCATTGACGGAAAAGAAGAATTTGGTAAAAACTATGTTCTTCTAGTACCAGTTAACGCAGAAGAAGACGAAGACGGACAAGTTGAAATCCAAGCTTACTCATTCATCGAAAACGAAGATGGAACAGAAGGCGAATTGCAACCAATCCCAGAAGACTCGGAAGACGAATGGAACATGATTGAAGAAGTCTTCAACAGCTTTATGGAGGAGTAAAAACATCCAGTGGATGTTTTTAGCCCAGCTCTTTGTAACAAGAGAGAGCTGGTAAGTCCGGGGGATGTTTTTACCCCAAGTTAATATTCATAGTAGCTAGTTATTAGCTAACCAGGTAAGAGGTCGGGACGAAAATCCTGACCTCGTTTTTGTTAGTTATGAGACTTTATTGAGGTAGTTGATTGAACCTGTAATTAAGGAGATGTATATGTTTGAAGTAGAAGAATGGCTCTATAGTCGGATTGGTTTGAATTTTCGATCAGGTTTGAGCCGAATGCAACAAGCGGTGGATTTGTTGGGTAATCCCGAGAAGTCTTATCCTATTATCCACGTAACAGGAACTAATGGAAAAGGTTCTACCATTGCTTTTATGAAGGAGTTATTTATGGAGCATGGTAAAAAAGTTGCGACTTTCACCTCCCCCCATATCGTCTCTATCAATGATCGAATTTGCATTAACGGGCAACCAATAGCTGATGCAGACTTTATTCGTTTAGCTGAGCAGGTAAAGGAGATGGAAAAAACGCTTCTGCAAACCCATGATCAGTTGTCCTTTTTTGAATTGCTGACCTTGATTGCTTTTCTTTATTTTAGAGAGCAAGAGGTGGATTTGGTTCTACTAGAAGTGGGAATTGGTGGCTTACTTGACACAACCAATGTGGTAACTGGAGAGATTGCTGTCATCACCTCCATCGGACTTGACCATCAGGAGACTCTGGGTGACAGTATAGCAGCAATCGCAGAGCAGAAAGCTGGTATTTTTAAGGCTGGTAAAAAGGCAGTGATTGCTAAGTTGCCTTCAGAAACTAGGCTTGTTTGTCAGAAAAAAGCAGACTCTTTAGCTGTTGACCTTTATCAGGCAGGTCAGGATTTTTCAATGCTGAATGGTGATTTTTCAAGTTCTTTACTAAATATTTCACAGCTGAAAATAGGCTTGGAAGGAGCCTATCAGCAGGATAATGCGGCTTTGGCGTTGCAAACTTTTCTTCTCTTTATGAGAGAAGGAAAGGAATCTATTGATGAGCAGGCTGTAAGACAGGCTTTGGAGAAGACCCATTGGGCTGGGCGTTTGGAGCGTATTCGTCCTCAGATTTACTTGGACGGTGCTCATAACCTCCCTGCCTTGACTCGCTTGGTTGAATTTATTAAAGAAAAAGAGCAGGAAGGATATCGTCCTCAAATCCTATTTGGAGCCTTGAAACGGAAGGATTATCAAGGGATGTTGGCTTATCTGACTGAGAATTTGCCTCAGGTGGAACTCAAGGTAACTGGCTTTGATTATCAGGGTTCTTTAGATGAGACAGATATAACAGGTTACGATGTAATTCCTTCTTATCGCGAATTTATCAGCAGTTTCGAAGAAAGAGCAGACACTCAAGACTTGTTATTCATTACAGGGTCTCTCTATTTTATCTCAGAAGTACGGGGCTACTTGCTGGCCCATGAGCAGATAAATTGACCTCCTTTTTTGAACTTGTTATACTAGGGAAACTATTAGTTAGAAGGAAAATCTTCTGTAAATTGGTAGCAGAAAGGAAATTCATCATGAAATTAAAAAGATTCACACTTTTTCTTGCTTCTATAGCAAGTCTTAGTCTTTTAGTAGCTTGTTCACAAAGAGCTCAACAGGTTCAACAACCAGCAGCTCAATCGCAAACACAACAAACTCAGCAATCACAATCTGCTGCTTCATCGTCTACAGCAAATACAAACCAGTCAGCAACAAGTTCTTCACAAAATGCGCCTGAGGCTCAACCAACTAATATTGATGGAACTTATACTGGTCAGGACGAAGGAGACCGTATCACTTTAGTGGTAACTGGAACAACGGGCACCTGGACACAGGTGGAAACTGACGGAGATCAAGAAATCAAGCAGGTTAGCTTTGATGCCGCTAATCAACGCATGATTATTGGGGATGATGTCAAGATTTATGCAATCAATGGAAATCAGATGATTATCGACGATATGGATAGAGAAGCGTCTGATCGCATTGTTTTATCAAAGTAAAGCTTATTTATCAAAATTTCGATAAGATGAAAGATATTTGATGTATTACTTGATAAAAGTTAGATAAATCATACACATAAAGGAATGGGTCTTATACGAGATCCATTCCTTTTCTTTAAATATAAGTTCCACTTTTAGGAGTGGTACACTTTTTGAGTAGTTCTTTTTTTAAAAATTTGTTATGCTAGATTTATGAAGAGAATCAAAATCGACGTGGTAGTACTCCCTTTAAGTGGACATCTCTTCCCAACTCTGAATTTACTCGCACCTTTGTTGAAGGATCCTTTGTATGATATTCGATTATTCACAGGACCGCAACGAAAAGCTGTCGCAGAGGAGATGGGATACCAGGTGTTTCCCATTTTAGAAAATTCTGTAGATGAGTTTGAGCGTGTAGCTAACAATGAAGGGCAGCTAAATCTTATTTCTGCTTATCGGCAGTTGTCAGCTAGTCTTGATTTGATCGATGTGGTATCTTACCAACTAGTGCAAGAGTGGCAGAAAAATCGACCAGATATTGTTATTGCGGATTTTATAACCCTCTCTGGAGGACTTGTGGCGGAACAGTTGGGAATTCCTTGGATAACAACCATGGCGACACAGTTTGCTATTGAAACGACAGATGGACCGCCTTGTTTCTTTGGAGGAATGGGCAGTCCAAAGAATCCTTTCCAATCTACTCAGCAATGGTTAGGAAGAAAAGTGACTCGTTTAGGGAAACGAATCGTAACCTTTTTATTGAGAGAACGCTTGAAGCGTTATGATTTTAAACTCTACAATCAAAAAAATCAAGAAACTATTTATTCGCCCTATTCCATCTTGGGAATTGGGATGAAAGAGTTGGAGCTGAAAAGTGGTTTTCCAGAGCACTACCTTTGGGTGGGGCCTTTTGGGTCTTCGATTGAGAGGGCAGAGAATTATCCCCTCGATTTGTCTCCCTATGCAGGTTATAAAAAAGTCCTCGTATCCTGTGGAACTCAGCTAGCATGGGCCAAAGACAACCTCCTCTACCAGACCCAACAATTAGCCAAAGCCCATCCGGACTGTCACTTCTTTGTAACTCTGGGGTTCGGTGGACAAGGCTTCCAATGTGAGAAGCTCATGGACAATGTTTCTGTGGTATCCTATCTTCCCTATAAGGAATATATCCCTCAGATGGACTATGTGATTCATCATGGTGGTGCAGGTATTTTTTACCAATGTATTATATATGGCAAGCCTGCCTTAATTCTCCCTCATGACTATGATCAGTATGACTATGCGGTTCGCGGGCTAGAGGCAGGGATTGCCCTGACTGCTAAGCGAGAGGACACGGAAGCGATTGGACGCGCTTTTGATGAGCTATTGGCTAGAGATGGCTGGTCAGACTTGAACAAACTCAGTCGTGTAGCTCAAGACTACCAGCCAACAGAAATTCTCAAGAATGAAATATATCGACTCTTGGGGGACAAGGAGAAATAAAACATGAAGAAAGTATTGGTGACAGGTGCTACGGGCTTTCTAGGTAAGTATGTTGTTGAAGAGCTCAGTCAGCATGGCTATCAGGTACGAGCTTTTGGACGTAATCGCAAGGTTGGTCAGTCTTTAGAGAACTCCTCTGTGGCATTTTTCCAGGGAGATTTGACCAAGCAAGAGGATCTGACTCAGGCTTGTCAGGGTATGGACATGGTTGTGCATGCGGGAGCTCTTTCTACCGTCTGGGGACCTTGGGAAGATTTCTACCAGACAAATGTCTTAGGGACCAAGTATGTTCTGGATGCTTGTCGAGAGGCTGGTATTCAGCGTTTGGTTTATGTGTCCTCGCCTAGCATCTATGCTGCGCCTCGAGACCAGATAGCTATCAAAGAAAGCGATGCGCCTCAGGAAAATAATCTGAACAACTACATTCGTAGTAAGCTGGCTTCGGAGAAGCTGTTTAAGGATTATCCTGATGTTCCGAGTATTATCTTACGACCTCGTGGGCTTTTTGGGATTGGGGATACCAGTATTTTACCTCGGGTTCTTAAACTCAGTCAGAAGATTGGTATTCCCTTGATAGGGGATGGCCGTCAGCTGATGGACATGACCTGTGTGGAAAATGTCGCTCTGGCCATTCGCTTGGCTCTAGAGGCTCCTCAAGCTAGTGGCGAAGTCTATAATATTACCAACGGGGAACCAAGAGCCTTTAAGGAGCTGATAGAAGAAACCTTGAGAGGTCTTGGCTATCCGATAACATACAGAAAAGTGCCGGCTCCTCTTCTTTCAGTTATTGCAAGTAGTTTAGAGTTTCTGTATAAGATTTTGAAACTCAAAGGTGAGCCGGCTCTGACACGTTATACTTATTATTTGCTGAGGTATAGCCAGACGCTGGACATCAGCAAGGCGGAGCGAGACTTGGGCTATCGCCCTCAAATCAGTATTTCGGAAGGTATTGAACAGTATGTCAAAGATTATAGAAAGCATTGATTATTTCCCAGCAGGATATTGCACGAGTTATACAGGTTTGCTATTTAAGGGAATCAAGAATAAAAAGATGACCTTTCCAGCCGGGGTTTTTCTTATCAAACATAGGGAGAAGGGATACCTCCTCTATGATACGGGCTACCATTACGATATTAGGACTCAGATTCGTTATGGTTTCTATCGTTTGGGAACACCTGTTCAAATGACGGAGAAGGACCAGATTTCATATTTGCTGAAAGCTAAGGGAATTAAACCGGAAGAAATTAATTATATCATCCTATCCCACCTGCATCCAGATCATTTGGGAGGAGCTAGTTTCTTCCCTCATGCAACTTTTATCTTGACTCAGGAAGTGTATGATGTTTACAAGAAACCGACACTGAAAGACTTGATTTTCAAGGAGTTTTTGCCAGCTTCTTTTGAAAAAAATCTAATCATTATCAGAGCTGACCAGCAAGATTCAACCTTTCCCTATCGTCCGACTAGTGACCTTTTTGGAGATGGAAGTATCCTAGTAGCTTCTGTTGATGGGCATGCAAGGGGGCAAGCTTGTCTGTACCTTCCAGACTTTAATCTCCTTATCGCAGCAGACCTCTGTTGGGGAATTGACCTTTTGCCTTACACCAAGCAGATGCTCCTGATTCCTTCCTTGGTTCAGGACAATAAGGCAGACTATATCAAGGGGACAGAGTTTTTGGATGAAGTCTTGAGAGATGGTATTGAAGTAGTTGTTAGCCATGATCCTGTAGAAAGGATAGAACGTATCATATATGAAAAAAGGAACCTTTCTTAAAACCTTTATCCAAACTCGCTGGCTTCATAACTTCAAATCTCGAGAAGCTGTAGAGAACTATCAGAAAAAGCAATTAGCTAACTATATGGACTTTTTAAAGCGAGAGTCGCCCTACTTTAAAAATGGGGTTCCTAGTGACTTTGACCATATGGACAAGGCTTTTATGATGGAGCGTTTCAACGAGCTTAACACCCAAGGGGTAGATCGGGATGAAGCCTTGGCCTTGGCTATTGAAAGTGAAAAGACTCGTGATTTCACTGAACTAAAAGGCGATGTGGCAGTCGGACTGTCTTCAGGGACATCTGGACATCGGGGGCTTTTTATCACAACGGAGAAAGAGCGAAGTATGTGGGCAGCAGCTATCTTAGCTAAGATGTTACCCAAGGGCCAGCTGTTTGGACACCGAATCGCCTTTTTCCTGAGAGCTGATAATGAACTCTATCAGACCATCAATACGGCACTTATTCGTTTGGAATATTTTGATATTTTTAAACATACAGATGACCATATCGAGCGACTGAATACCTACCAGCCGACGATTGTTGTGGCACCAGCCTCTATGTTGATTGAATTGAGTAAGCGTCTCAAGGCTGGGGAGTTAGCTATTCATCCACAAAAAATAGTTTCTGTGGCAGAAATCTTGGAAGATAGTGATAGGGAACGCATCGCAAAATCCTTTTCTCTATCCATTATTGACCAAGTTTATCAGGCGACCGAAGGCTTCCTAGCTTGCACTTGCTCGGTTGGCAATCTGCATCTCAACGAAGATATTATCTTTGTGGAAAAGCAGTATCTGGATGAACGCCGTTTTTATCCAGTCATTACGGACTTTAAACGAAGCAGCCAGCCTGTTTATCGCTACCAGCTCAATGATATCTTGGTTGAAAATCCGAAGCCTTGTCCGTGTGGCTCCTGCTATACACGAATTGACAAGGTCGAAGGACGCTCTGACGACATCTTCAATTTCGATGGATTGGATGGAAGTCAGGTAATGATTTATCCTGACTTTATCAGACGTTGTATTCTCTTTGTGGAGAATGTCAGAGATTACCAAGTCAAACAACATTCTGAGAAACTAGTGGAAGTTGGTCTAAGCCGGCGAGATGAGGATGTGGAGACAGCTATTCTACAACAGTTTCAACTCTTGGCTCAGCAAAAGCAGTTTATAGTTCCTGAAATCCAATTTTCAGATTATCACTGGGATACAAGTCGTAAACTCAAACGTATCCAACGTTTATGAAAGGAAAACAGATAATGACAGAAGTAAAAAGACATATAGAAATCGTAGGTTACGGTGTCTGCCTTCCAAAGAATACTGTCCAATTCAAAGATCAAACACGTTACCGTGTAGTAGAAAATGAAGAAACACAACTAGATTTAGCAGAAGTGGCTATTCAGAGTGCACTTGAAAAAGCAAATTTAAAAATCGAGGATATTGATTGTCTGGTTTCGGCTAGTGCTGTTGGAGTCCAGCCTATTCCCTGTACAGCAGCATTGATTCATGAGCGTGTAGCTAAGGGATTCTCAATTCCAGCTATGGATATCAATACAACCTGTACCAGCTTTATTTCTGCTCTATCAACCATGTCCCACTTGATCGAGGCGGGCGAATACAAACGTGTCTTGATTGTATCCAGTGAGGTTGGAAGTTTAGGGCTTAATCCCAAGCAAAAAGAAAGTTTTGAACTCTTTAGTGATGGGGCAGTAGCCTTTATTTTCCAAAAAAGCCATCAGGAAAAAGGGATCATTGCTAGTCTCCAACGTACTTGGTCAGAAGGAGCTCACGATACGGAAATTCGTGGAGGTCTGACCTCTTTTCAACCAAAAGAGTACTCTGAAGCGACTAAGACCAACTATATGTTTGACATGAAGGGTAAGAAAATTCTCCTCTTGTCTGCTCGTAAAATTCCAGTCATGTTTGAAGAGTTTCAAGAAAAAACGCAGCTAGCATTGTCGGATGTGGACTATATCATTCCCCATCAAGCAAGTCGTGCTCTTCCTTTGGTTATGGAAAAACTAGGTGTTACGGAGGAAAAATATCTCAATCTCGTCACTGACTATGGAAATATGGTGTCAGTCTCTGTACCGTTTGGCTTGGCTTATTCATTAGATAAAGGGCTGGTCAAGGAGGGAGATGTCATCTATCTTATGGGAACTGCAGCCGGTATGACGGTCAATATGTTGGCTCTCAAACTGTAATACGCATATGAAAGCATAATGGTTGAAACTTTAGCAAGAGTAAATTGTTGCCATCTAGCTGTGAACTGATGTATACTAGTGGAAGTAACTATTAAGTAGGTGGTTAGGGGGGAAGGTTAACAGAAAGGGGATGTATGAAATATAGAAAATTTCAATTATTGATGTCCAAGTATGGCTTTAGTCTTTCGATTATGCTACTTGAACTTTGTCTTGTTTTTGGTCTCTTTCTCTATTTAGGGCGCATGGCCCCTATTCTATGGGTAATTGTCTTAATTTTTATGAGTATGGCGACTATTGTCGCAATTGTCAATCGCTCAATGGCGCCTGAAAGCAAAGTAATGTGGTTAGTGGTAACTTTTGTTCCTGTCATCGGCCCCTTGCTCTATCTGATGTTTGGTGAAAGGCGATTGTCCAAAAAAGAAATCAAGCAGTTGGATAGACTTGGTTCTATGCATTTTCGGGAGGATAACAGTAAAGCTCTCCGCCAGAAATTGAAGGAAGAGGATAAGGCTGCTTACGGAGTTATCAAATCTTTGTTAAGTATGGATAGTAACGCCGATGTCTATAATCGAACAGACTCACAATTCTTTTCTTCGGGTGAAAGCATGTGGCAACATATGTTGGAAGACCTCAAGAAAGCTGAGAAATTTATCTTTCTAGAGTACTATATTGTCGAAGAAGGTCTGATGTGGAATAGCATACTAGATATACTAGAGCAAAAGGCAGCTCAGGGTGTAGAGATCAAGATGCTCTATGATGATATCGGCTGTATGGCGACTTTACCTGGAGACTATACTGTTCAGCTTCGTAGTCGAGGAATTGAAGCACATAAGTTTAACAAGGTGATTCCTCGTTTGACGGTGGCTTACAACAATCGGGACCATCGTAAAATCCTTGTCATAGATGGTCAGGTAGCTTATACAGGAGGGATTAACTTAGCCGATGAGTACATCAATCATGTAGAACGTTTTGGCTATTGGAAGGATAGTGGGGTTCGCTTAGATGGCCCTGGTGTCAAGGCTCTAACCCGTCTCTTTTTGATGACTTGGTACATCAATCGTGGGGAAATCAGCGATTTTGACCAGTATCACTTGGAAAACCAGCCTTGTTCTAGTCAAGGGCTCTGCATTCCTTACGGTAGTGGACCCAAGCCCATCTTCCGTACTCAGGTAGGGAAAAAAGTTTATCAAAGTTTGATTAATCAGGCTACTGATTCAGTCTATATCACAACACCCTATTTGATTATTGACTATGATTTAACAGAGAGTATTAAAAACGCGGCCATGAGAGGTGTTGATGTCCGCATCGTGACTCCTTTCATTCCGGATAAAAAATTAATCCAGCTCATCACAAGAGGGGCCTATCCGGATCTTTTGTCAGCAGGAGTAAGGATTTTTGAGTACAGTCCAGGCTTTATCCACAGTAAACAAATCTTAGTGGACAAGGACTTTGCTGCAGTTGGAACCATTAACTTAGATTATAGAAGTTTGCTTCATCACTATGAAGATGCAGTTTTACTATATAAAACAGAGTCAATCACAGAGATTCAAAAAGATTTTCAGGAGATTTTTTCAGTATCGCAAGAAATTTTCCCTCATACGATAAAAAATAGCTGGTATCAAAAATTGATTAAGGAAATTGCCCAGTTATTCGCCCCTATCTTATAAGAAATCTAGGACTGAGGACACAAACCAGTCCTCTTTTTCTTGCTTTTTACGAATAGAAAGATATAGGGAGGGACGATGCTGACTCAGAAAGAATTGGATTATATCATGTCATTTAAACAGACGCATTTACACCGATTTCGGGAAATTGAAACCTTTGTGAAACTATGCAAAAAATCGCTCAAACAGCCATCGCAAGCTGACAATTTTAGGTCTTTTTGATATACTAAGACAGATAAATTGAATAGGAGAAACGACATGGCTGTATATGGCAGAATAGAAGAAGTATCCAAAACGATACAGAGTAATGAGATTGAAAATAGATTGGATAGGAACCTTGAATCTCATGTAGAAAAAGAAGAACAGGTAGCTTTCCCGTTTTTCAGACTCATCATTGGAAGTACGATTGCAACGGTTTTTTCTGTGGTGCTACCTTTACTTTTAGATATGGTAAGTCCCTCTCAGGCGCAGGATTTGTATATAGGGTGGGCTTTACATCAGGGAGGACAGCTTTACAGTAGCTATTATGCAAGTCACGGTCTTATTTATTACTTGCTACTTTACATCACCCAAGGAGGCATCCTTTTTGCCTTGGTAGAATGGCTAGCCCTCTTAGGAGGAGGTTACTTCCTCTTTTCTTCAACTGACTATCTGACGGGACAAAGGGAACAAGCCAAGCAACTCCTAACCATATTTTATATTTTGGTATCCGGTCTCGGTTTTGGCGGAGGATATGCTACGATTTTAGCTTTGCCATTTCTGTTTGCAGGATTTTCGTTCATAGCAGCTTATCTATCAACTCCTAACCATGACAAGGGATTTCTACGTCTGGGGATTTTCTTGGCCCTATCATTTTTCATAGAGCCTCTTACAAGTCTTCTCTTTATTGCAGTAGTAACAATTGGTTTGTTTGTCTTTAATGTTGGGCATGGTCGCCTTGCTCATGGAGTTTATCAGTTTTTTGCAGCAGCACTTGGCTTTTCTCTCATTTTTTACCCAGTAGGATATTATGTTCTTGCTTCAGGTGGCTTTGGAGAAGCTCTAGGAAGTCTTTTATATCCGATTGATTCCCTTCAGGTCTTTATCAATCCCCAACTAATGGATAATGTTCTATTCTATGGTTTGTTGACCTTTGGTTTAGGAGCTCTCTTCCTTGTTTTTCTAGGTTTGTTCCAATCAAAGGCATCAAGATTATATGTTATTTCAGTACCAGCTAGTTTTGCTTTCATATTTGTATTAGCCTTGTTGCTTTTTTCTCAAGAACCTCTTCACGGTTCGTGTTTGATTCTAATCCTTCCATTTTTACTCCTTCTTTTGATGACCAGTATTCGTGGGAAACATTCAGCTAGAGGAGATCGTCGTCGGAGAAGAGAAGAAGCTCCTACTTTATGGAAAAAATTTATGAAGGGGAATCTCTACTTACCTATCCTAGTGGTGGTTTATCTGATTGCAATTCCTTTTGTGGCTCGTTTTGTTTTGCATCCAGCTTCTTATAGAGAACAACATCAAGTAGTAGACAGAGTCAAACAAGAGACGAGTGATGGTGACCAAATCTATATTTGGGATTCTCATGTTCAAATGTATAAAGAAAGTCAGCGTTTGGCTGGATCCATGTTCCCATCACCTCTTCTTTACACGAGTACAGAAGAGAATAAAACTAGTTTACTCAATGACTTGAAAGAAAACCAACCTAAGGTGATTGTGGTGAACGATAAGGTAGCAGTCTGGTCTGAAGTGGAGACACTCTTAAAAGAAAATTACCAACCAGTAAAGACTGATTACTCAGAGTTTAAAGTCTATAAAATTAAATAACTAAATCAATATCTTGTGTATTTTTAAAAATTTTAGGATTTTTAACACAAGATATTGATTTTTATTTTTAGAGTGGTATAATACTTTTTAGAAAGAACATTTTAGAAACGAGCATGTATATGATTGCACTAGAAGAAAAAATTACAACTTTAGCAACCCTCTTCGTTGAAAAACGAGATGGGAGACGTGTTGCATTTGATGTGGACAAGATTGACAAGGCTATCCACAAGGCGGCAGACAAGGTTATGGATGTGACACCCTTGGTCGAAAAACGCCTAAATGCTTTGACCGAGCGAATTGTCACAGAAATTCATAGTCGCTTTCCACAGGGGGTTAAGATTTACGAAATTCAAAATATCGTAGAACATGAACTCCTTGAAGCCAAAGAATATGCGCTAGCTGAGGAGTATATCACTTATCGGACACAGAGGGATTTTGAGCGCTCAAAAGCGACAGATATTAACTTTAGTATCCATAAGCTTCTCAATAAAGATCAGGCAGTTGTCAATGAAAATGCTAATAAGGACAGTGATGTCTTTAATACCCAGCGTGATTTGACAGCAGGGATTGTTGGGAAATCAATCGGACTGCAAATGCTTCCTAAGCACGTAGCCAATGCCCACCAAAAGGGGGATATCCACTATCACGATTTGGACTACAGTCCTTATACCCCTATGACCAACTGCTGTTTGATTGATTTTAAAGGTATGTTGGAAAATGGTTTTAAGATTGGAAATGCAGAGGTAGAAAGTCCCAAGTCTATCCAGACTGCGACAGCTCAGATTTCCCAAATCATCGCCAACGTTGCTTCTAGCCAGTACGGTGGCTGTTCAGCTGACCGTATCGATGAAGTCTTGGCTCCTTACGCAGAGAAGAATTACCAAAAACACCTCAAAGATGCAGAAGAATGGGTCTTGCCTGAAAAACGGGAAGATTACGCTTGGAAGAAAACGCAAAAAGACATCTATGATGCCATGCAATCTCTTGAGTATGAAATCAATACTCTCTTCACTTCAAATGGGCAAACACCTTTTACTTCGCTCGGTTTTGGTCTGGGAACCAATCGTTTTGAGCGTGAAATTCAAAAAGCTATCTTGAACATCCGAATCAAGGGCCTTGGTTCAGAACATCGAACAGCTATCTTCCCTAAACTTATCTTCACGCTTAAAAGAGGACTCAACTTAGAGGAAGGGACACCCAACTACGACATCAAGCAGTTGGCTCTAGAGTGCGCAACCAAGCGGATGTATCCAGACGTCTTGTCTTATGATAAGATTGTTGACTTGACAGGTTCTTTCAAAGTTCCTATGGGTTGTCGTTCTTTCCTTCAAGGATGGAAAGACGAGAATGGCGTAGAAGTCAATTCAGGTCGGATGAATCTAGGCGTTGTGACGGTCAATCTTCCTCGCATCGCCCTCGAGTCTGATGGTGACATGAATAAGTTCTGGGAAATCTTCAACGAGCGTATGAATATCGCTGAAGATGCTCTTGTTTACCGTGTCGAACGCACTAAAGAGGCGACACCAGCCAATGCTCCTATCCTTTATCAGTACGGTGCTTTTGGCCATCGTCTAGGTAAAGAAGAAAGTGTTGACCAGCTCTTTAAGAATCGTCGGGCAACAGTTTCACTAGGCTATATCGGTTTGTACGAAGTAGCGACAGTTTTCTTTGGTAACAGCTGGGAAAGCAATCCAGATGCTAAGGAATTCACGCTAGACATCATTCGCGATATGAAACGCCGTGTAGAAGAGTGGTCTGACCAATATGGCTATCATTTCTCTATCTACTCAACACCATCTGAAAGTTTGACAGATCGTTTCTGCCGACTAGATACAGAGAAGTTTGGCTCTATTCCTGACATCACAGACAAGGAATACTACACCAATTCTTTCCATTATGATGTTCGTAAAAATCCAACACCGTTTGAAAAATTAGACTTTGAGAAAGTCTATCCAGAAGCAGGTGCGTCAGGTGGTTTCATTCATTACTGTGAGTATCCAGTCCTTCAGCAAAATCCAAAGGCCTTGGAAGCTGTCTGGGACTATGCCTATGACCGTGTCGGCTATCTAGGGACCAATACACCAATTGACCGTTGCTACAAGTGTGACTTTGAAGGGGATTTTGAACCAACTGAGAGAGGATTTGCTTGTCCAAACTGTGGCAATAGCGACCCTAAAACAGTAGATGTGGTCAAACGAACTTGTGGCTACCTAGGTAATCCTCAAGCGCGTCCGATGGTTAATGGACGTCACAAGGAAATCGCTGCGCGTGTCAAACATATGAATGGTTCAACGATTAAAATAGCTGGCCATCAAGTAACAAATTAGAAAGAACTGAAATGGGAAAATATCAATTAGATGATAAGGGACGTGCACAAGTGACCCGTTATCACGAGAAACACTCTAAAGGTGGAGCTGGTAAGAAAGAACGTTTGCTTAGCCTCAGAGAACAATTTTTAAACAAGAATAAGAAGAAATAAAAGTGAGAGTCAGCTCTCGCTTTTCTCTTAGTGGGAGGTAAGGATGGAACTACGAAGACCAAGATTAGCAGATAAAGAAACAGTTTTAGAGATGATGGCAGAGTTTGAAAAATATCAGTCGCCTCACGACGGTGGTTTCTGGGATACAGAAAATTTTTCTTATGAGGAATGGTTGGAAAGTAATCAGAATCAGGAAATGGGGATTAATTTGACTGAAGGATGGGTTCCCGCAATTCAGTTAGTAGCTTTTTCTGTGAAAGGTAAAGCAATTGGATTTCTTAATCTCCGGTTGCGCCTCAGTAACTTTTTACTAGAAGAAGGTGGCCACATTGGCTACTCCATTCGTCCATCAGAAAGAGGCAAGGATTATGCTAAGGAAACTCTCCGTCAGGGCTTGCAAGTTGCTAAGGAAAAGAACATCAAGAAGGCTCTGGTGACCTGTAGCGTGAATAATCCTGCTAGTCGAGCAGTCATTTTAGCAAATGGTGGGCTCCTTGAGGATGTTCGTGATGGTGTGGAGCGTTATTGGATAGAGGTAGCGAATGAATAATCCAAAACCACAAGAATGGAAAAGCGAGGAGCTCAGTCAAGGGCGTATCATCGACTACAAGGCCTTTAACTTTGTAGATGGAGAAGGCGTGCGCAACTCTCTCTATGTAGCAGGTTGCATGTTTCACTGCGAGGGGTGTTATAATGTAGCGACCTGGTCCTTCAATGCCGGAATTCCTTATACAGCAGAATTAGAAGAACAGATTATGTCAGACCTTGCCCAACCCTATGTTCAAGGCTTGACCCTGCTGGGAGGGGAGCCCTTTCTCAATACTGGGATTCTCTTGCCTCTGGTTAAACGCATCCGAAAGGAATTGCCAGACAAGGACATCTGGTCATGGACCGGCTACACTTGGGAAGAAATGATGTTGGAAACTCCAGATAAACTGGAACTCTTATCACTAATTGACATCCTTGTCGATGGACGGTATGACCGAACTAAGAGAAATCTCATGCTCCAGTTTCGAGGTTCGTCCAATCAACGAATCATCGATGTGCAAAAATCCCTCAAAAGTGGGCAAGTAGTGATTTGGGACAAGCTCAATGATGGAAAAGAAAGCTATGAACAGGTGAAGAGAGACTAACTTTCTTCTATGAAAATAGTTAAATAAATGACCTATCAAAAAAGAAAACAGTTTCATTATAAAAAAACGAAAAAACAGCAACAAATCCCTTGCAATCGCAGGGGCTTTGTGTTATTCTATTATGGTGCTGTAAATTACAGCCTTAGCTTTGATGCAAGAGGTTGCGACACGCTCGGTTGCATTGCCACGCAACACCGCGTCGGTTTTCTTGTGGAGCTAGCCTATTATCTTAAATAGACGAAAAGGAGAAAAAGATGGCAAACAAAAAAATCCGTATCCGTTTGAAAGCTTACGAACACCGTACGCTTGACACAGCGGCTGCAAAAATCGTAGAATCAGCTACTCGTACAGGTGCACAAGTTGCGGGTCCAATCCCACTTCCAACTGAGCGTAGCCTCTACACAATCATTCGTGCGACTCACAAATACAAAGACTCTCGCGAACAATTTGAAATGCGTACACACAAACGTTTGATCGATATCGTTAACCCAACTCAAAAAACAGTTGATGCGTTGATGAAATTGGATCTTCCAAGTGGTGTAAACGTAGAAATCAAACTTTAATCTAAAGCTTGATAACTTGAGCATAAAAAACGCTCGTTAAAAACTTTTTGAATAAAAAATATAGAAAAGGAACTATTTTCTCATGACAAAAGGAATCTTAGGGAAAAAAGTGGGAATGACTCAAATCTTCACTGAAGCTGGCGAATTGATCCCTGTAACAGTTATTGAAGCAACTCCAAACGTTGTTCTTCAAGTTAAAACTGTTGAAACAGACGGATACAACGCTATCCAAGTTGGTTTCGATGACAAACGCGAAGTATTGAGCAACAAACCTGCTAAAGGACATGTCGCGAAAGCTAACACGGCTCCTAAGCGCTTCATTCGTGAATTCAAAAACGTTGAAGGCTTGGAAGTTGGTGCTGAAATCACAGTTGAAACATTCGCAGCTGGAGACGTTGTTGACGTAACTGGTACTTCTAAAGGTAAAGGTTTCCAAGGTGTTATCAAACGCCACGGACAATCACGTGGACCAATGGCTCACGGTTCTCGTTACCACCGTCGTCCAGGTTCTATGGGACCTGTTGCACCTAACCGCGTATTCAAAGGTAAAAACCTTGCAGGACGTATGGGTGGTGACCGTGTAACAATTCAAAACCTTGAAGTTGTACAAGTTGTTCCAGAAAAGAACGTTATCCTTATCAAAGGTAACGTACCAGGTGCTAAGAAATCTCTTATCACTATCAAATCAGCAGTTAAAGCTGGTAAATAATAAGGAAAGGGGAATACAGTCAAAATGGCAAATGTAACATTATTCGACCAAACTGGTAAACAAGCGGGCGAAGTTGTTCTTAACGATGCAATCTTTGGTATCGAACCAAACCAATCTGTTGTGTTTGATGTGATCATCAGCCAACGTGCTAGCCTTCGTCAAGGAACTCACGCAGTTAAAAACCGCTCAGCTGTTTCAGGTGGCGGACGCAAACCATGGCGTCAAAAAGGAACTGGACGTGCTCGTCAAGGTTCTATCCGCTCTCCACAATGGCGTGGTGGTGGAATCGTCTTCGGACCAACTCCACGTAGCTATGCGTACAAACTTCCTCAAAAAGTTCGTCGCCTTGCACTTAAATCTGTTTACTCAGAAAAAGTTGCTGAAAATAAATTTGTAGCCGTTGATTCTCTTGAATTTACAGCTCCAAAAACTGCTGAATTTGCAAAAGTTCTTGCAGCTTTGAGCATCGATTCTAAAGTCCTTGTTATTCTTGAAGAAGGAAACGAATTCGCAGCTCTTTCAGCTCGTAACCTTCCAAACGTGAAAGTTGCGACTGCTACAACTGCAAGTGTTCTTGACATCGCAAATAGTGACAAACTTCTTGTTACTCAAGCAGCTATCTCTAAAATCGAGGAGGTTCTTGCATAATGAATTTGTATGATGTTATCAAAAAACCTGTCATCACTGAAAGCTCAATGGCTCAACTTGAAGCAGGAAAATATGTATTTGAAGTTGACACTCGTGCACACAAACTTTTGATCAAGCAAGCTGTTGAAGCTGCTTTCGAAGGTGTTAAAGTTGCTAATGTTAACACAATCAACGTAAAACCAAAAGCTAAACGTGTTGGACGTTACACTGGTTTTACTAACAAAACTAAAAAAGCTATCATCACACTTACAGCTGATTCTAAAGCAATCGAGTTGTTTGCTGCTGAAGCTGAATAATCTAAGGAGGAAATATCGTGGGAATTCGTGTTTATAAACCAACAACAAACGGTCGCCGTAATATGACTTCTTTGGATTTCGCTGAAATCACAACAAGCACTCCTGAAAAATCATTGCTTGTTGCATTGAAGAGCAAGGCTGGTCGTAACAACAACGGTCGTATCACAGTTCGTCACCAAGGTGGTGGACACAAACGTTTCTACCGTTTGGTTGACTTCAAACGTAACAAAGACAACGTTGAAGCAGTTGTTAAAACAATCGAGTACGATCCAAACCGTTCTGCAAACATCGCTCTTGTACACTACACTGACGGTGTGAAAGCGTACATCATCGCTCCAAAAGGTCTTGAAGTTGGTCAACGTATCGTTTCAGGTCCAGAAGCAGATATCAAAGTCGGAAACGCTCTTCCACTTGCTAACATCCCAGTTGGTACTTTGATCCACAACATCGAGTTGAAACCAGGTCGTGGTGGTGAATTGGTACGTGCTGCTGGTGCATCTGCTCAAGTATTGGGTTCTGAAGGTAAATACGTTCTTGTTCGTCTTCAATCAGGTGAAGTTCGTATGATTCTTGGAACTTGCCGTGCTACAGTTGGTGTTGTCGGAAACGAACAACATGGACTTGTAAACCTTGGTAAAGCAGGACGTAGCCGTTGGAAAGGTATCCGCCCAACAGTTCGTGGTTCTGTAATGAACCCTAACGATCACCCACACGGTGGTGGTGAAGGTAAAGCACCAGTTGGTCGTAAAGCACCATCTACTCCATGGGGCAAACCTGCTCTTGGTCTTAAAACTCGTAACAAGAAAGCGAAATCTGACAAACTTATCGTTCGTCGTCGCAACGAGAAATAATATTAAACTAGTCGCTTAAGCAACTAGTAAATCCGCCAGCTCGGTAGCGCTCCATAGGAGCGCAAGCCGCTGTGGTACAACATTTAAAGGAGAAAATATAAAAATGGGACGCAGTCTTAAAAAAGGACCTTTCGTCGATGAGCATTTGATGAAAAAAGTTGAAGCTCAAGCTAACGACGAAAAGAAAAAAGTTATTAAAACTTGGTCACGTCGTTCAACGATCTTCCCAAGTTTCATTGGTTACACTATCGCAGTTTATGACGGACGTAAACACGTACCTGTTTACATCCAAGAAGACATGGTAGGTCACAAACTTGGTGAATTTGCACCAACTCGTACTTACAAAGGTCACGCTGCAGACGACAAGAAAACACGTAGAAAATAAGGAGAACATAAATGGCAGAAATTACTTCAGCTAAAGCAATGGCTCGTACAGTACGTGTTTCACCTCGTAAATCACGTCTTGTTCTTGATAACATCCGTGGTAAAAGCGTAGCCGATGCAATCGCAATCTTGACATTCACTCCAAACAAAGCTGCTGAAATCATCTTGAAAGTTTTGAACTCAGCTGTAGCTAACGCTGAAAACAACTTTGGTTTGGATAAAGCTAACTTGGTAGTATCTGAAGCATTCGCAAACGAAGGACCAACTATGAAACGTTTCCGTCCACGTGCGAAAGGTTCAGCTTCACCAATCAACAAACGTACAGCTCACATCACTGTAGCTGTTGCAGAAAAATAAGGAGGTAAAATCGTGGGTCAAAAAGTACATCCAATTGGTATGCGTGTCGGCATCATCCGTGATTGGGATGCCAAATGGTATGCTGAAAAAGAATACGCGGATTACCTTCATGAAGATCTTGCAATCCGTAAATTCGTTCAAAAAGAACTTGCTGACGCAGCAGTTTCAACTATCGAAATCGAACGCGCAGTAAACAAAGTTAACGTTTCACTTCACACTGCTAAACCAGGTATGGTTATCGGTAAAGGTGGTGCTAACGTTGATGCACTCCGTGCAAAACTCAACAAATTGACTGGAAAACAAGTACACATCAACATCATCGAAATCAAACAACCTGATTTGGATGCTCACCTTGTAGGTGAAGGTATTGCTCGTCAATTGGAGCAACGTGTTGCTTTCCGTCGTGCACAAAAACAAGCAATCCAACGTGCAATGCGTGCTGGAGCTAAAGGAATCAAAACTCAAGTATCAGGTCGTTTGAATGGTGCAGATATCGCCCGTGCTGAAGGATACTCTGAAGGAACTGTTCCACTTCACACACTTCGTGCAGATATCGATTACGCTTGGGAAGAAGCAGATACTACATACGGTAAACTTGGTGTTAAAGTATGGATCTACCGTGGTGAAGTTCTTCCAGCTCGCAAAAACACTAAAGGAGGTAAATAACCAATGTTAGTACCTAAACGTGTTAAACACCGTCGTGAATTCCGTGGAAAAATGCGCGGTGAAGCAAAAGGTGGAAAAGAAGTAGCATTCGGTGAATACGGTCTTCAAGCTACAACTAGCCACTGGATCACTAACCGCCAAATCGAAGCTGCTCGTATCGCCATGACTCGTTACATGAAACGTGGTGGTAAAGTTTGGATTAAAATCTTCCCACACAAATCATACACTGCTAAAGCTATCGGTGTGCGTATGGGATCTGGTAAAGGGGCACCTGAAGGTTGGGTAGCACCAGTTAAACGTGGTAAAGTGATGTTCGAAATCGCTGGTGTATCTGAAGAGATCGCTCGCGAAGCGCTTCGTCTTGCTAGCCACAAATTGCCAGTTAAATGTAAATTCGTAAAACGTGAAGCAGAATAAGGAGAAGGCATGAAACTTAATGAAGTAAAAGAATTTGTTAAAGAACTTCGTGGTCTTTCTCAAGAAGAACTCGCGAAGCGCGAAAACGAATTGAAAAAAGAATTGTTTGAACTTCGTTTCCAAGCTGCTACTGGTCAATTGGAACAAACAGCTCGCTTGAAAGAAGTTAAAAAACAAATCGCTCGTATCAAAACAGTTCAATCTGAAGCGAAATAATAGACTAGGGAAGGAGAAATTTCAATGGAACGCAATAATCGTAAAGTTCTTGTTGGACGTGTTGTATCTGACAAAATGGACAAGACAATCACAGTTGTAGTTGAAACAAAACGTAACCACCCAGTCTATGGTAAACGTATTAACTACTCTAAAAAATACAAAGCTCATGATGAAAACAATGTTGCCAAAGAAGGCGATATCGTACGTATCATGGAAACTCGTCCGCTTTCAGCTACAAAACGTTTCCGTCTTGTAGAAGTTGTTGAAGAAGCGGTCATCATCTAATCAAACCTGAAAGGAGAAAACTGAAATGATTCAAACAGAAACTCGTTTGAAAGTCGCAGACAACAGCGGTGCTCGCGAAATCTTGACTATCAAAGTTCTTGGTGGTTCAGGACGTAAATTTGCAAACATCGGTGATGTTATCGTGGCATCTGTAAAACAAGCTACTCCTGGTGGTGCGGTTAAAAAAGGTGACGTTGTTAAAGCAGTTATCGTTCGTACTAAATCAGGTGCTCGTCGTGCTGATGGTTCATACATCAAATTTGACGAAAACGCAGCAGTTATCATCCGTGAAGACAAAACTCCTCGCGGAACACGTATCTTTGGCCCAGTTGCACGTGAATTGCGTGAAGGTGGCTTTATGAAGATCGTGTCACTTGCTCCAGAAGTACTTTAATTTTTAGAAACAAACTAGTCCCCTGGATTTACCTCCAGGGTGCCCTTATGGGCGTAAGAAAAATCAAGGAGAAACCTAATGTTTGTAAAAAAAGGCGACAAAGTTCGCGTAATCGCTGGTAAAGATAAGGGAACAGAAGCTGTTGTCCTTACTGCCCTTCCAAAAGTAAACAAAGTTATCGTTGAAGGTGTTAACATCGTTAAGAAACACCAACGTCCAACTAACGATCTTCCTCAAGGTGGTATCATCGAGAAAGAAGCAGCTATCCACGTATCAAACGTTCAAGTTTTGGATAAAAATGGTGTAGCTGGTCGTGTTGGTTACAAATTTGTAGACGGTAAAAAAGTTCGCTACAACAAAAAATCAGGCGAAGTGCTTGATTAATCACGAAGGAAAGGAGAAGTATAATGGCAAATCGTTTAAAAGAAAAATATCTTAATGAAGTAGTTCCTGCTTTGACAGAACAATTCAACTACTCATCAGTGATGGCTGTGCCTAAAGTAGATAAGATCGTTTTGAACATGGGTGTTGGTGAAGCTGTATCAAACGCTAAAAGCCTTGAAAAAGCTGCTGAAGAATTGGCACTTATCTCAGGTCAAAAACCACTTATCACTAAAGCTAAAAAATCAATCGCCGGCTTCCGTCTTCGTGAAGGTGTTGCGATCGGTGCAAAAGTTACCCTTCGTGGTGAACGTATGTACGAATTCTTGGATAAATTGGTTTCAGTTTCACTTCCACGTGTACGTGACTTCCACGGTGTTCCAACAAAATCATTTGATGGACGCGGAAACTACACACTTGGTGTGAAAGAACAATTGATCTTCCCAGAAATCAACTTCGATGACGTTGACAAAACTCGTGGTCTTGACATCGTTATCGTAACAACTGCTAACACTGACGAAGAGTCACGTGCATTGCTTACAGGCCTTGGAATGCCTTTTGCAAAATAATATAGGAGGTAAATCTAATGGCTAAAAAATCAATGATTGCTAAGAACAAACGTCCAGCGAAGTTCTCTACTCAAGCTTATACTCGTTGTGAAAAATGTGGTCGTCCACATTCAGTTTACCGCAAATTTAAACTTTGCCGTGTTTGCTTCCGTGAATTAGCTTACAAAGGACAAATTCCTGGTGTAACAAAAGCATCTTGGTAATTCTAGCTTTCAATCCCGTTGTGATTCGTCGTTATCTGCTTTTGCCTAACTCAAGTTATGCCTGCAAGCAGATGCCTAGACTCACTTAGGAATTGAAACCTAGAAACATATTCTGAGCCTAGCTCAATCATTAACTAGCAAGTGCAACTTGCAAACTACTAGTAAGAGGAGAAAAACAAAATGGTTATGACTGACCCAATCGCAGACTTCCTAACTCGTATTCGTAACGCTAACCAAGCTAAACACGAAGTACTTGAAGTACCTGCATCAAACATCAAAAAAGGGATTGCTGAAATCCTTAAACGCGAAGGTTTTGTAAAAAACGTTGAAATCATCGAAGATGACAAACAAGGCATCATCCGTGTATTCCTTAAATACGGACCAAACGGTGAAAAAGTTATCACTAACTTGAAACGTGTTTCTAAACCAGGACTTCGTGTCTACAAAAAACGTGAAGACCTTCCAAAAGTTCTTAACGGACTTGGAATTGCTATCCTTTCAACTTCTGAAGGTTTACTTACTGATAAAGAAGCACGCCAAAAGAATGTTGGTGGAGAAGTTATCGCTTACGTTTGGTAATATTTAGCTCCCAATTTCTTTGTGACTCTTCGTTATCGTCTCTTGCCTAACCCAAAGTTATGCCTGCGAGACGATGCCTAGATTCACTTTGAAATTGAAACCTAAATGTTCCTTTAAATCGAGAAATCGATTTAGCCCCCGTGAAAACTGGCCGTTTAGGCCTGACAATTTAACAGGAGAAAATAAACATGTCACGTATTGGTAATAAAGTTATCGTGTTGCCTGCTGGTGTTGAAATCACTAACAATGACAACGTTGTAACTGTAAAAGGACCTAAAGGAGAACTTACTCGTGAGTTCTCAAAAGATATTGAAATCCGTGTGGAAGGTACTGAAGTAACTCTTCACCGTCCAAACGATTCAAAAGAAATGAAAACTATCCACGGAACTACTCGTGCCCTTTTGAACAACATGGTTGTTGGTGTATCAGAAGGATTCAAGAAAGAACTTGAAATGCGCGGGGTTGGTTACCGTGCACAACTTCAAGGATCTAAACTTGTTTTGGCTGTTGGTAAATCTCATCCAGACGAAGTTGAAGCTCCAGAAGGAATTACTTTTGAACTTCCAAACCCAACAACAATCGTTGTTAGCGGAATTTCAAAAGAAGTAGTTGGTCAAACAGCTGCTTACGTACGTAGCCTTCGTTCACCAGAACCATATAAAGGTAAAGGTATCCGTTACGTTGGTGAATTCGTTCGCCGTAAAGAAGGTAAAACAGGTAAATAATGTTGAGTGGTTGATTCTCAACCACCAACCTATTTTCCAACTTTGTGCATAGCACACGATTTAAAACTAAAGAGGTGAAAACTGTGATTTCAAAACCAGATAAAAACAAACTCCGCCAAAAACGCCACCGTCGCGTTCGCGGAAAACTCTCTGGAACTGCTGATCGCCCACGTTTGAACGTATTCCGTTCTAATACAGGCATCTACGCTCAAGTGATTGATGACGTAGCGGGTGTAACGCTCGCAAGTGCTTCAACTCTTGACAAAGAAGTTTCAAAAGGAACTAAAACTGAACAAGCCGTTGCTGTCGGTAAACTCGTTGCAGAACGTGCAAACGCTAAAGGTATTTCAGAAGTGGTGTTCGACCGCGGTGGATATCTATATCACGGACGTGTGAAAGCTTTGGCTGATGCAGCTCGTGAAAACGGATTGAAATTCTAATAGGAGGACACTAGAAAATGGCATTTAAAGACAATGCAGTTGAATTAGAAGAACGCGTAGTTGCTGTCAACCGTGTTACAAAAGTTGTTAAAGGTGGACGTCGTCTTCGTTTCGCAGCTCTTGTTGTTGTTGGTGACCACAACGGTCGCGTAGGATTTGGTACTGGTAAAGCTCAAGAAGTTCCAGAAGCAATCCGTAAAGCAGTAGATGATGCTAAGAAAAACTTGATCGAAGTTCCTATGGTTGGAACAACAATCCCACACGAAGTTCTTTCAGAATTCGGTGGAGCTAAAGTATTGTTGAAACCTGCTGTAGAAGGTTCTGGAGTTGCCGCTGGTGGTGCAGTTCGTGCCGTTGTGGAATTGGCAGGTGTGGCAGATATTACATCTAAATCACTTGGTTCTAACACTCCAATCAACATTGTTCGTGCAACTGTTGAAGGTTTGAAACAATTGAAACGCGCTGAAGAAGTTGCTGCCCTTCGTGGTATTTCAGTTTCTGATTTGGCATAAGAAAGGGGATAAAATGGCTCAAATTAAAATTACTTTGACTAAGTCTCCAATCGGACGCATTCCATCACAACGTAAAACTGTTGTAGCACTTGGACTTGGCAAATTGAACAGCTCTGTTATTAAAGAAGATAACGCTGCTATCCGTGGTATGATCACTGCAGTATCTCACTTAGTAACAGTTGAAGAAGTAAACTAATGAATTTTTAGGGGATGTGCACTATACCATCCCCTAAAACTAGATATAGTCATCTATGATGGCGTCGTATAGGCGAGTTGATGGGGGAGACAACCTTTTCTCCTTTATCGGCGCTAGCATTTTACAAAAGAGGAGAAAATAAAAATGAAACTTCATGAATTGAAACCTGCAGAAGGTTCTCGTAAAGTACGTAACCGCGTTGGTCGTGGTACTTCATCAGGTAACGGTAAAACATCTGGTCGTGGTCAAAAAGGTCAAAAAGCTCGTAGCGGTGGCGGAGTTCGCCTTGGTTTTGAAGGTGGACAAACTCCATTGTTCCGTCGTCTTCCAAAACGTGGATTCACTAACATCAACGCTAAAGAATACGCAATTGTGAACCTTGACCAATTGAACGTCTTTGAAGATGGTGCTGAAGTTACTCCAGTTGTTCTTATCGAAGCAGGAATTGTTAAAGCTGAAAAATCAGGTATTAAAATTCTTGGTAACGGTGAGTTGACTAAGAAATTGACTGTGAAAGCAGCTAAATTCTCTAAATCAGCTGAAGAAGCTATCACTGCTAAAGGTGGTTCAGTAGAAGTCATCTAAGAGAGGTGACCTATGTTTTTTAAATTATTAAGAGAAGCTCTTAAAGTCAAGCAAGTTCGATCAAAAATTTTATTTACAATTTTTATCGTTTTGGTCTTTCGTATCGGAACTAGCATTACAGTTCCTGGTGTGAATGCCAATAGCTTGAATGCTTTAAGTGGATTATCCTTCTTAAACATGTTGAGCTTGGTCTCAGGGAATGCCATGAAAAACTTCTCAGTTTTTGCTCTTGGTGTTAGTCCCTACATTACGGCTTCTATCGTTGTCCAACTCTTGCAAATGGATATTTTACCCAAGTTTGTAGAGTGGGGTAAACAAGGGGAAGTAGGTCGAAGAAAATTAAATCAAGCTACTCGTTATATTGCTCTTGTTCTAGCCTTTGTGCAATCTATCGGGATTACAGCTGGTTTTAATACTTTGGCTGGAGCTCAATTGTTGAAAACAGCTCTTACTCCACAAGTCTTTATCATGATTGGTATCATCTTAACAGCTGGTAGTATGATTGTGACTTGGTTGGGAGAGCAAATTACAGATAAGGGATACGGAAATGGTGTTTCTATGATTATCTTTGCCGGGATTGTTGCATCAATTCCAGAGATGATTCAGGGCATCTATGTGGACTACTTTGTGAACGTCCCAAGTAGCCGTATCAACTCATCTATCATTTTCGTAATTATTTTGATTATTACTGTATTGTTGATCATTTATTTTACAACTTATGTTCAACAAGCAGAATACAAAATTCCAATCCAATATACTAAGGTTGCACAAGGTGCTCCATCTAGCTCTTACCTACCTTTGAAGGTAAACCCTGCTGGAGTTATCCCTGTTATCTTTGCCAGTTCGATTACTGCAGCGCCTGCGGCTATTCTTCAGTTTTTGAGCGCTACAGGTCATGATTGGGCTTGGGTAAGAACAGCACAAGAAATGCTGGCAACAACTTCACCAACTGGTATTGCCATGTATGCTTTATTGATTATTCTCTTTACATTCTTCTATACGTTTGTACAGATTAATCCTGAAAAAGCGGCAGAGAACCTACAAAAGAGCGGTGCCTATATCCACGGTGTTCGTCCTGGTAAAGGTACAGAAGAATATATGTCTAAACTTCTTCGTCGTCTTGCAACGGTTGGTTCTCTCTTCCTTGGTGTGATTTCGATTTTACCGATCGTAGCAAAAGATGTTTTCGGACTTTCAGAAGCAGTTGCTTTTGGAGGAACTAGTCTTTTGATCATTATCTCTACAGGTATTGAAGGAATCAAACAATTGGAAGGTTACCTATTGAAACGTAAGTATGTTGGTTTCATGGACAGAACAGAATAAAAGTATTTACTGAGTCAGTAAATGCTGAGGGAGTGGAGGTTTAACTCTAACATTTGTGAGAGTTTGGTCTCCCCTCTTCTATTTTGTTTTTAAATAGGGGTGAAAAGACTTTTTGCTTCTATTTAAAAATAAAATAAGGAGATCAAATCATGAATCTTTTGATTATGGGCTTACCTGGTGCAGGTAAGGGAACTCAAGCAGCAAAAATTGTAGAACAATTCCATGTTGCACATATCTCAACAGGTGATATGTTCCGTGCTGCAATGGCAAATCAAACTGAAATGGGTGTTCTTGCTAAGTCATATATTGACAAGGGTGAATTAGTTCCTGATGAAGTTACAAATGGGATCGTAAAAGAACGTCTTTCACAAGATGATATTAAAGAAATAGGATTCTTATTGGATGGTTACCCACGTACAATTGAACAAGCTCATGCTTTGGACAAAACATTGGCTGAACTTGGCATTGAACTAGAAGGGGTCATCAACATTGAAGTAAATCCAGATAGCCTCTTGGAACGTTTGAGTGGTCGTATCATCCACCGCGTAACTGGAGAAACTTTCCACAAGGTCTTTAACCCACCAGTTGACTATAAAGAAGAAGATTACTACCAACGTGAAGATGACAAACCTGAGACAGTGAAACGTCGTTTGGATGTGAATATTGCTCAAGGGGAACCAATCATTGCTCACTACCGTGCCAAAGGTTTGGTTCATGACATCGAAGGTAATCAAGATATCAATGATGTCTTCTCAGATATCGAAAAAGTACTGACAAATTTGAAATAAAGCGTTTTTCACACTTGCAAAAATCCGCTACAAATGTTATACTGAGATAGTCTGACTTATAATTGTTGTCTCTGTGTCTAGAGGCATCGAATCGAAATTTATGGAGGTGCTTTTGCGTGGCAAAAGACGATGTGATTGAAGTTGAAGGCAAAGTAGTTGATACAATGCCGAATGCAATGTTTACGGTTGAACTTGAAAATGGACATCAGATTTTAGCAACAGTTTCTGGTAAAATTCGTAAAAACTATATTCGTATTTTAGCGGGAGATCGTGTTACTGTCGAAATGAGTCCATATGACTTGACACGTGGACGTATCACTTACCGCTTTAAATAATCGAAAAACTTGGAGGGATAAGAAATGAAAGTAAGACCATCGGTCAAACCAATTTGCGAATACTGTAAAGTTATTCGTCGTAATGGTCGTGTTATGGTAATTTGCCCAGCAAATCCAAAACACAAACAACGTCAAGGATAAGATAGAAAGGAGAAAACATGGCTCGTATTGCTGGAGTTGACATTCCAAATGACAAACGCGTAGTGATCTCATTGACTTATGTTTATGGTATCGGACTTGCAACATCTAAGAAAATTTTGGCTGCTGCTGGAATCTCAGAAGATGTTCGTGTACGTGATCTTACATCAGATCAAGAAGATGCTATCCGTCGTGAAGTGGATGCAATCAAAGTTGAAGGTGACCTTCGTCGTGAAGTAAACTTGAACATCAAACGTTTGATGGAAATCGGTTCATACCGTGGTATCCGTCACCGTCGTGGACTTCCTGTCCGTGGACAAAACACTAAAAACAACGCTCGCACTCGTAAAGGTAAAGCTGTTGCGATTGCTGGTAAGAAAAAATAATATAGGAGGTAAAAGTCTTGGCTAAACCAACACGTAAACGTCGTGTGAAAAAGAATATCGAATCTGGTATTGCTCATATTCACGCTACATTTAATAACACTATTGTTATGATTACTGATGTGCATGGTAATGCAATTGCTTGGTCATCAGCTGGTGCTCTTGGTTTCAAAGGTTCTCGTAAATCTACACCATTCGCTGCTCAAATGGCTTCTGAAGCTGCTGCTAAATCTGCACAAGAACACGGTCTTAAATCAGTTGAAGTTACTGTAAAAGGTCCAGGTTCTGGTCGTGAGTCAGCTATTCGTGCGCTTGCTGCCGCTGGTCTTGAAGTAACAGCAATTCGTGATGTGACTCCAGTGCCACACAATGGTGCTCGTCCTCCAAAACGTCGCCGTGTATAATCATCGCATTACACTGCTTTTCGTTTAAGAGGGAGTAACTAAATGATCGAGTTTGAAAAACCAAATATAACAAAAATTGATGAAAATAAAGATTATGGCAAGTTTGTAATCGAACCACTTGAACGTGGCTACGGTACAACTCTTGGTAACTCTCTTCGTCGTGTACTTCTAGCTTCTCTACCAGGAGCAGCTGTGACATCTATCAATATTGATGGTGTGTTACATGAGTTTGACACAGTTCCAGGTGTTCGTGAAGACGTGATGCAAATCATTCTGAACATTAAAGGAATTGCAGTGAAATCGTACGTTGAAGACGAAAAAATCATCGAACTGGATGTTGAAGGTCCTGCTGAAGTAACAGCCGGTGACATTTTGACAGATAGCGATATTGAAATTGTAAATCCAGATCATTATCTCTTTACAATCGGTGAAGGTTCTTCGCTAAAAGCGACTATGACTGTTAACAGTGGTCGTGGATATGTACCTGCTGATGAAAATAAAAAAGATAATGCACCAGTTGGAACACTTGCTGTAGATTCTATTTATACACCAGTTACAAAAGTCAACTATCAAGTGGAACCTGCTCGTGTAGGTAGCAATGATGGATTTGACAAATTAACCCTTGAAATCTTGACAAATGGAACAATTATTCCAGAAGATGCTTTAGGGCTTTCAGCACGTATTTTGACAGAACATCTTGATTTGTTTACAAATCTTACTGAGATTGCTAAGTCAACTGAAGTGATGAAAGAAGCTGACACTGAATCTGACGACCGTATTTTGGATCGTACGATTGAGGAACTGGACTTGTCTGTGCGTTCATACAACTGTTTGAAACGTGCCGGTATCAATACTGTGCATGATTTGACAGAAAAATCTGAAGCAGAGATGATGAAAGTACGAAATCTTGGACGCAAGAGTTTGGAAGAAGTGAAACTCAAACTCATTGATTTGGGTCTTGGATTAAAAGATAAATAAAGGAGGAATACATGGCTTACCGTAAACTAGGACGCACTAGCTCACAACGTAAAGCAATGCTTCGCGATTTGACAACTGACCTTTTGATCAACGAATCAATCGTGACAACTGAAGCTCGTGCTAAAGAAATCCGTAAAACTGTTGAAAAAATGATTACTCTAGGTAAACGTGGTGATTTGCATGCACGTCGTCAAGCAGCTGCTTTCGTACGTAATGAAATCGCATCTGAAAACTATGATGAAGTAACTGATAAGTACACTTCTACTACAGCACTTCAAAAATTGTTCTCAGAAATCGCACCACGTTATGCTGAACGTAACGGTGGATACACTCGTATCCTTAAAACTGAACCACGTCGTGGTGATGCAGCGCCAATGGCGATCATCGAATTAGTATAAAATCATCAATTTTGTTGAGTGTTATGATGATGGAGTCTTGTGCTCTTAGTCTAGCTCTGGTCTACCGCTAGGATTTCGGTCCTAGCGGGAACACTCATCATAAGTTGGGATAGTAGACGCTTGTTTACGAAATTGTTTTTTGCTTAAGAACAACTTCGTAAGCAGGCGTTTTTGAGTATTTTAGTTAGAATTATGCTATACTATTTGAAAAGAATCCTGTTTAATGTTCAGGTTTCCTATTAAAAGAAGAATTGGAGTTTGCTTATGAAAGCGATTATAACTGTTGTTGGTAAAGATAAATCTGGAATTGTTGCAGGTGTTTCTGGTAAAATTGCAGAATTGGGTTTAAATATTGATGATATCTCTCAAACTGTCTTGGATGAATATTTCACGATGATGGCTGTCGTCTCTAGTGATAAAAAGCAAGATTTTACCTATCTTCGTAATGAATTTGAAGCTTTTGGGCAAACTTTGAATGTGAAAATCAATATTCAGAGTGCAGCGATTTTTGAAGCTATGTATAATATCTAGGAGGTTATCATGGATATTAGACAAGTTACTGAAACCATTGCCATGATTGAGGAGCAAAACTTCGATATCAGAACCATTACCATGGGAATTTCCCTGTTGGACTGTATCGATCCAGATATCAATCGTGCTGCGGAGAAAATTTATCAAAAAATTACGACCAAGGCGGCTAATTTAGTGGCTGTTGGCGATGAAATTGCAGCTGAGTTGGGAATTCCTATCGTTAATAAGCGTGTATCGGTGACACCTATTTCTCTGATTGGAGCAGCGACAGATGCGACGGACTACGTGGTTCTGGCAAAAGCGCTTGATAAGGCTGCGAAAGAAATCGGTGTGGACTTTATCGGTGGCTACTCTGCCTTGGTACAAAAGGGTTATCAAAAGGGAGATGAGATTCTCATCAATTCTATTCCTCGCGCTTTGGCTGAAACGGACAAGGTCTGCTCGTCAGTCAATATCGGCTCAACCAAGTCTGGTATCAATATGACGGCTGTCGCAGATATGGGACGAGTTATCAAGGAAACGGCAACTCTATCTGATATGGGGGCAGCTAAGTTGGTTGTATTCGCTAATGCTGTTGAGGACAATCCATTTATGGCGGGTGCCTTCCATGGTGTTGGGGAGGCAGATGTTATCATCAATGTCGGAGTTTCCGGTCCTGGTGTAGTGAAACGTGCCTTGGAAAAAGTTCGTGGACAGAGCTTTGACGTAGTAGCCGAAACAGTTAAGAAAACTGCCTTTAAAATCACTCGTATCGGTCAATTAGTTGGTCAAATGGCCAGTGAGAGACTGGGTGTGGAGTTTGGTATTGTGGACTTGAGTTTGGCGCCAACTCCTGCGGTTGGAGATTCTGTTGCACGTGTTCTTGAGGAAATGGGGCTAGAGACAGTTGGTACGCATGGAACGACTGCTGCCTTGGCTCTCTTGAATGACCAAGTTAAGAAGGGTGGAGTGATGGCCTGCAACCAAGTCGGTGGTTTGTCTGGTGCCTTTATCCCCGTTTCTGAGGATGAGGGAATGATTGCTGCAGTGCAAAATGGTTCTCTTAATTTGGAAAAACTAGAAGCCATGACGGCTATCTGTTCTGTTGGTTTGGATATGATTGCCATCCCAGAAGATACATCTTCTGAAACCATTGCAGCCATGATTGCGGATGAGGCTGCAATTGGTGTCATTAACATGAAAACAACGGCTGTTCGTATCATTCCTAAAGGAAAAGAGGGAGATATGATTGAATTTGGTGGTCTTCTTGGTACAGCTCCAGTTATGAAAGTCAATGGGGCTTCGTCTGTCGATTTCATCTCTCGTGGAGGACAAATCCCAGCACCAATTCATAGTTTTAAAAATTAAGAAAATAGGAGAAATTTTAAGTTCTATTTAAGGTTGGATGTGTATACTATAATCATTAAATAAAGACCTCCTAATATTATTTGAAACAGATAACTCTGATTTAGTTTGAATTTGATTTTCATCTAATATCTTTATTTAATAGAACTCCTAAACTTTTTCATAATAATCTCCTGCAAAAGTCGCCTGTATGGGTGGCTTTTGTTTTATCATCCATGATATAATAGAAGCAAACGGAGGACGGAAAATGGTAAAAGTGCGATTGTATTTGGTACGCCATGGCAAGACCATGTTTAACACAATTGGTCGAGCGCAAGGTTGGAGCGATACTCCCTTAACAGCTGAAGGTGAGAGAGGGATTCAAGAATTAGGAATCGGTTTGAGAGAATCTGGTTTGCAGTTTGAGCGCGCTTATTCGAGTGATTCAGGGCGCACCATTCAGACAATGGGAATTATCCTTGATGAACTTGGCTTGCAGGGAAAAATCCCTTATCGCATGGACAAGCGTATCAGAGAATGGTGTTTTGGTAGCTTTGACGGAGCTTATGATGGCGATCTTTTCATGGGCATTATTCCTCGTATCTTTAATGTGGACCATGTTCATCAATTGTCTTATGCTGAACTGGCTGAGGGCTTGGTAGAGGTCGATACAGCTGGTTGGGCTGAGGGCTGGGAAAAACTCAGTGGCCGAATTAAGGAAGGTTTTGAAACGATTGCTAAAGAAATGGAAGAGCAGGGGGGAGGCAACGCTCTTGTCGTCAGCCACGGAATGACCATTGGAACCATTGTTTATCTGATTAATGGTATGCATCCGCATGGTCTCGATAATGGTAGCGTGACGGTCCTTGAATATGAGGACGGGCAGTTTAGCGTTGAGGCTGTTGGTGACCGTAGTTACCGAGAACTAGGACGGGAGAAAATGGAGGAAGCCTCTATTTAATTAGTCTAGACTTGCTTGCTATGAACTAGGGATTTGATAGGAATATCAAGATAAGAAAAAACAGCCGAGGGTAATCCTTTCGGCTGTTTTTGATGGGGAAAACTAAAGTGTAATGCTATTGCTTTTAGAGATTTTCATGAACAAGAGCAAGGAACCTATTGTTAGAACAGTCAAGATCGTTGACAAGGCTGCGGCTACACCGTAATTTCCTCTGAGAACCTCTGTATAAATGGCTACAGTCATTGTTCTTGTTTTGACATTGTAGAGGAGGATAGAAGTAGATAGCTCTGAAATCATTGTGACCCAAGATAGGATAGCTCCAGAAATAATACCAGATAGCATCATTGGAGTTGTAATCTTGGCAAAGGTATTGAGACGGCTACTTCCTAAACTTTCAGCGGCTTCTTCAATACTTGGTGCTATTTGTTGCAAGCTAGCAACAGATGAGCGAATAGTATACGGTAATCTTCTGACAGATAGAGACATAATTAAGATGAAAGCAGTCCCTGTAATCATAAGAAATCCACTTCCAAATAGACCGGTATTGAAAGAAGAAATGAAGGCAATCCCTAGAACGGTTCCTGGTACAATATAAGGGACCATACTGAGGCTGTCAATTAAGTTTGTAAACAAATTACGTTTTCTAACGGCTAGGTAGGAGATAAATGTTGCGAATAGGACAACTAGAACTAAGGCAATCAAAGGGATACGAATAGTATTGAAAATAGCAGATCCCATACGATTGAAAGCTACCTTGTAACTGTTTAGAGAATAGCCTTTGACAAATACCATACCTGATGTTTTTAGGAAAGAAGTATAAATCAAGTAGACTTGAGGTAGAACAGAGAACAAGATAATTCCGTAGACTGTCGCATAAATGGCAGCCATTTTTCCTTTTGTAGTTTTTTTAGGCTCAATTGGATGGAGCGAATTCATGCTGAAACTGTAGCGATTTGAAATGTATTTTTGGATAAGGAAAATTGCCAAGGCAATGATAATCGCCATAATTGCTAAAGCAGATGCAAAAGCAGAATTTCCTCCAACCTCGCTAATAAATTGGGTATAAATCAAGACTGGGAAAGTCCGATATCCTTCACCAATTAACATCGGTGTTCCAAAGTCTGAGAATGCTCTCATAAATACAAGTAGGGCAGCTGCTAGTAAGGTTGGAACTAGGAGAGGCAAAACAACCGTTACGATACGCTTAAATCCGAAGGAACCCATGCTTTCAGCAGCTTCAAGTAGAGAATTGTCAATACTTTTCATTGTCCCAGCAACGTATAGAAATACCAGTGGGAATAGTTGCAGTGTAAAGACAAGTACAATTCCTTTGAATCCATAAATATCAATAGCTGGAAGATGGAGAGCATTTGTCAGGAATTTAGTAATGGCCCCATTTCGTCCCAGCAAGAGAATCCAGGAGTAGGCTCCCACGAACGGAGCTGACATAGAAGCAATGATAATCAATATTTGTAGAAATTTCTTTCCCTTGAAGTCATACATGGAAAAAAGATAAGCTAATAGGGTTCCTACAACTAAGGAAGTGACAGTAGCGGTAATGGAGACCTTGAAACTGTTGACAAGTGTCTCAGAGTAGTAAGCTTTACTAAAGAAAGTGACAAAATTAGCTAGTGAGAATTGTCCTTCATGTATGAGTGCTTGCTTGAGCACGGTAACGATAGGATAAACGAGAAAGACAAGATAGGTAAGAAAGATGAAGAAAGAGGAGGCTGTCCAAATATTTAGTTTTTTACGTTCCATGGTTGACTCCTTTTATCAGGTTTTGGGAACCATCTGCAGAAAAGACGTTTAATTTTTGAGTATTGATTCGTAGACGAATACGATCGCCTTTTTGTAGATCTTCTTCAAAAGTTGATTCTTCGCTAACCTGAATTTTTGAGGCAAAGCCTGTTTCAATGAAATACTCCGTATTTAGTCCAAGATAGACGCTATCGCTAATAGTTCCTTCAATATCTCCAGATTCATCTTTGATAAATTCTTCAGGACGAATGCTTACATGAATGGCTTGCTCCTCAGCCTGATCAAGAGCTGGCATTCGAAGAGCATAGCCATCTGAAAAGACGATATAAGCGCCGTCGCTCCGTTTTTCGAGATTGGCAGGGATAATATTTGTGCGTCCGATAAAGGTTGCTACAAACTCATTAGCTGGTTTATGATAGAGTTCTTTTGGTCGGCCGATTTGTTGAATCACCCCATCTTTCATAACAGCAATTTGGTCTGAAATAGCCATAGCTTCTTCTTGGTCGTGGGTCACATAAACAGTTGTAATTCCCACTTCGTGTTGGATTTCTCGAATGGCTTGACGCATATCCAAGCGAAGTTTGGCATCTAGGTTACTGAGCGGCTCGTCCATGAGGAGAACACTTGGATTAACAGCTAAGGCGCGTGCCAAGGCGACACGTTGTTGTTGTCCACCACTAAGTTTATCGGGCTTTCGATCCGCATATTGAGCAATTTGCATGAGTTCAAGATACTTATTGGTCTGTTGGACCAATTCTTCTTTAGGGACTTTCTTTTGCTTGAGACCAAAAGCAACATTATCTCGAACAGTCAAATGTGGGAAAATAGCGTAGTTTTGAAAAACCATCCCTATATTGCGTTTGCTAGGTTCCATATTATTGATTTTTGTATCATCGAAGTACAATTCTCCGCCTTCGATACTGTTGAAGCCTGCAATCATGCGAAGAAGAGTCGTTTTCCCACACCCTGAAGGACCAAGGATGGTAAAGAGGCTTCCTTTGGGAATAGTGACATTCAAGTTTTCAATAACAGGGACGTCGTGGTAGATTTTTTTGGCGTTAATAATTTTGATCTCACTCATAGTGAACCCCTTTTACTGTTTAGATTGGATATCTGTAAAAATGTCATTGTACTTTTTAAGAATAGTGGATTTGTTTTTAATGACATAATCTGAATCTTCGGTGGCAATCTTGATTTCTGTCATTGCCTTCATATTTTTATTGGTTTTAGCATTTTTACGAATAGGTCTGATTGTAGTTTCAGTTCCTAGCTTATCTTGGATTTCTTGAGAAAGGAGGAAATCGATAAATTTTTTAGCGTTTTCCATGTGTTTGGCATTTTTGACGATAGCCGCGTTACCAGGTAAAAAGACGGTACCTTCTTTTGGATAAATAACTTTTACATCAACTCCATCATTTAAGAGTTTTAAGGCAGGATCTTCATAGGTGAGTCCTACAGCCATTTCTCCATCGGCGACAGCTTTATAAACATTCGAAGAGCTAGATGCAATTTTTCCATCTACTAGGGTAAATAGATTTTTCACATAGGTCCAAGCTTGTTCATTTTCGTATCCACCTTGATCGACAAGCATGTTTGTTAATTGAGCAAAGGCACTTGAAGCGTTACTTGGATCAGCAGTAGCGATTTTTCCTTTTAATTTAGGATTGAGTAGATCATTGTAGCCTTCAATTTTAATATCTTTTGTAAGAGCTGAATTGGCAATGATAACACTGACATCCAGTGTATAAGGTGTGTAGAATCCTGTTTTATTTTGATATTCAGGGATTATCTGGTCATTTTCTTGGGAAATATAAGGTTCAAAAAGATTTTCGTTAGAAGAGAAGAGGGTGTAGGAGCCTCCGAAAATGACATCGGCTACTGGGGATTCTTTTTCGGCCTCAGCTTTTTTGAACAATTCACCCGTGCTGGCTTGTACTAAGTCAACCTTAATACCATATTTTTCTTCGAAGGCTGGGACTGTTTCTTCGATAAGGTCTTCAGGGTTAGGCGAGTAGACAACCAAAGTGCTATCTGAATCTTTTTCAGTGCTAGTTTCCGCTTCTGTTGTTGAAGAACATCCTGATAAAGTAAGAAATATCCATCCACAAGAGAGAAAGAATAGTAGTTTTTTCATAAGAATCTCCTTTTTACGAACATTTTCTCTACCTAGATTGTTAATGTTTTTAAATTGTAGAGTTCTACAGGATATAATAAAAACCTTAAAGAAATCTAAAACGGGGAATATGAGTCAAAGGCGTTAGGGGGAAAAAGATGGAAGAGACAAATAATCGATATAAGTTAATTTCAAGTGCTAGCTAATTTTTTATACTGCTAAATAAGCTGGATTTGCGATTCAGTCTTTCTTGGCATACAAGCCCAAAAGAACATTTCTCGTCTTTCAAATTCCCTCAAAAATGGTATAATAGTAACATCACAAAATTGGAGAGAGACCATGAGTTTTTACAATCATAAAGAAATTGAGCCTAAGTGGCAGGGCTACTGGGCAGAACATCATACATTTAAGACAGGAACAGATGCATCAAAACCTAAGTTTTATGCTCTTGATATGTTTCCTTATCCGTCTGGAGCGGGTCTGCACGTAGGACATCCAGAAGGTTATACCGCAACGGATATCCTCAGCCGTTTCAAACGTGCGCAAGGATACAATGTCCTTCACCCAATGGGTTGGGATGCTTTTGGTTTGCCTGCAGAGCAATACGCTATGGATACAGGTAATGACCCAGCAGAATTTACAGCTGAGAACATTGCCAACTTCAAACGCCAAATCAATGCGCTTGGATTTTCTTATGACTGGGATCGTGAAGTCAATACAACAGATCCAAACTACTACAAGTGGACCCAATGGATTTTCACTAAGCTTTACGAAAAAGGCTTGGCCTATGAAGCGGAAGTGCCAGTAAACTGGGTTGAGGAATTGGGAACAGCCATCGCCAACGAAGAGGTTCTTCCTGACGGAACTTCTGAGCGTGGAGGCTATCCAGTTGTCCGCAAGCCAATGCGCCAATGGATGCTCAAAATCACGGCTTACGCAGAGCGCTTGCTCAATGATTTAGATGAACTAGATTGGCCGGAGTCTATCAAGGACATGCAACGCAACTGGATTGGGAAATCAACTGGTGCTAATGTAACTTTTAAAGTTAAGGGAACAGACAAGGAATTCACAGTCTTTACCACTCGTCCGGACACCCTTTTCGGTGCGACTTTCACTGTTTTGGCTCCTGAACATGATTTGGTTGACGCTATCACAAGTCCAGAGCAAGCAGAAGCAGTAGCAGACTATAAACACCAAGCTAGCCTCAAGTCTGACTTGGCTCGTACAGACCTTGCCAAAGAAAAAACTGGTGTTTGGACTGGTGCTTATGCCATCAACCCTGTCAATGGTAAGGAAATTCCAATCTGGATTGCCGACTATGTTCTTGCTAGTTACGGAACAGGTGCCGTTATGGCTGTGCCTGCCCACGATCAACGTGACTGGGAATTTGCCAAACAATTTGACCTTCCAATCGTAGAAGTACTTGAAGGTGGAAATGTAGCAGAAGCTGCCTACACAGAAGATGGCCTTCACGTTAATTCAGACTTCCTAGATGGACTCAACAAAGAAGACGCAATTGCTAAGATTGTGGCTTGGTTGGAAGAAAAAGGCTGTGGTCAAGAGAAGGTGACCTACCGTCTCCGCGACTGGCTCTTTAGCCGTCAACGTTACTGGGGTGAGCCAATTCCTATCATTCATTGGGAAGACGGAACTTCAACAGCTGTTCCTGAAAATGAATTGCCACTTGTCTTGCCAGTAACCAAGGATATCCGTCCTTCAGGTACTGGTGAAAGTCCACTAGCTAATTTGACAGATTGGCTTGAAGTGACTCGTGAAGATGGTGTCAAAGGTCGTCGCGAGACCAACACAATGCCACAATGGGCAGGTTCAAGCTGGTACTACCTCCGCTATATTGACCCGCACAATACTGAGAAATTGGCCGATGAGGAGCTCCTCAAACAATGGTTGCCAGTAGATATCTACGTGGGTGGTGCAGAGCATGCCGTTCTTCACTTGCTTTATGCTCGTTTCTGGCACAAATTCCTCTATGACCTCGGTGTTGTTCCAACTAAGGAACCATTCCAAAAACTCTTTAACCAAGGGATGATTTTGGGAACCAGCTACCGTGACCACCGTGGGGCTCTTGTGGCGACTGACAAGGTTGAAAAACGTGACGGTTCCTTCTTCCATGTAGAAACAGGTGAAGAGTTAGAGCAAGCGCCAGCTAAGATGTCTAAATCGCTCAAGAACGTGGTTAACCCTGACGATGTGGTGGAACAATACGGTGCCGATACCCTTCGTGTTTATGAAATGTTTATGGGACCACTTGATGCTTCGATTGCTTGGTCAGAAGAAGGTCTGGAAGGAAGCCGTAAGTTCCTTGACCGTGTTTACCGCTTGATTACAAGTAAAGAAATAGCTGCGGAAAACAATGGCGCTCTTGACAAAGTTTACAACGAAACTGTTAAAGCTGTCACAGAACAAATCGAATCCCTCAAATTCAACACAGCCATTGCCCAACTTATGGTCTTTGTCAATGCAGCTAACAAGGAAGACAAGCTTTATGCAGACTACGCCAAAGGCTTTATCCAATTGATTGCACCATTTGCGCCTCACTTGGCAGAAGAGCTCTGGCAAACAGTTGCAGCAACAGGTGAGTCAATCTCTTATGTGGCTTGGCCAACTTGGGACGAAAGCAAATTGGTTGAAGACGAAATCGAAATTGTCGTCCAAATCAAAGGTAAAGTCCGTGCCAAACTCATGGTCGCTAAAGACCTATCACGAGAAGAATTGCAAGAGATTGCTCTAGCTGATGAAAAAGTCAAAGCAGAAATTGACGGTAAGGACATCGTAAAAGTAATTGCGGTACCGAATAAATTGGTTAATATTGTTGTGAAATAAGATAAGAATCCTTCAGAGTAGAATCTGGAGGATTTTTTATTTGACAGGAAGTTTCTGTTTTGTTAATATGATTAACAAAGAAAAGAGAGATTATGGATAAAAAAGAATTTATTGCATTTAATAATCGTTTCAATAGATTTATTTTAGCGTTTGACCAGTTAAAAAAAAATCAACATAAAAGTGGTGTTGACAAATCCATTACTTTGAATGAGGTACATTTGATTGTTGTGATTGGGGAAAATCAGCCCTTAAATCTAGTAAAATTATCTGAATTATTAGAAGTTTCAAGAAGTGCAATAACTCAAAGTGTTAGGAGATTGATTCAAAAAAATTTAGTTGTTTTTGATTTTGATCCGAATAATGGGAAAAATAAATATTTGAGATTATCTGAAAAAGGCATCGAAGTTTTTAAAATCCATAAGGAGCAACAAGCACATATTGAAAAATCAATCTTTTCAGTTTTAAACAACTATAGCGAGGTGGAACTTCAAACAGTTGTGAAATTGATGGATGATATTGAAAAGGTGTGGGGAGAATTACCGTGGTAAAAGTCGCGGTAAATTTTAAATACAATTGTTAAGTAAATTAACAAAAAGGAGAAGATATGACTGTAAACATAGAACTGATTTCACAAACAGATCTAGCGGATGAATCTTTTTATATTGCTATTAATGGTTTAGAACCAAGGGCAATGTATTGTGTAGAAATGTACCTGTCTGATTATTACTGTATAAATGCTCCCGTGCTTTTAGATCATGATGTTATATGGAAATCAACCGCAATTTTTTTATCTGATCAGGACGGTATGATTGATACCTCTCAGACAGCATCTATTTCGGGATCTTATAAAGGAGTTTCAGAAATGGGATTATTCTTTAATGCGAAACCGTTGAAGAATAGGAAAAGGAGATTACCGAGTTCTCTTGATAGAATTCCATTACGAGATTGTTTTGGTGTTGAAATTAAAATCAAGCTGGGGAAAGATGTGGTCGCGGAGCAAAGTTTCGTAAGGCGTTATATGAATCTAGGAGTAAGATATCAAGATATCTATGACAAGCATTTTCAAGGTCGATTATTCTATGATGAAAAGTTAAGAAGGGCGCCAGCCGTGATTATTGTTAGCGGTAGTGAGGGGAGAATTGAAAAAGCTCAAAATATTGCCCAACTTTTATCTTCAAGAGGCTATATTTGTCTTGCGATAGCTTATTTTGGTTTAGAGGGATTACCCCAAAATTTAGAACGAATTCCGATAGAATGTCTGGAAGAGGCGAAAGATTTTCTATATCATCATCCTCAAGTTGATAATACAAAAATAGGAATATATGGTCGCTCTAAAGGAGCAGAGCTTGTTCTGGCTGGACAAAGTATTTTGGATGATGTGCAATGTTTAGTACTCAATTCTCCCTCAAATGTAATATTTGAGGGAATAAAGGGAAAACTCAATTCTAATTCATCTTCTTGGACATATTTGCAAAAAGAACTTCCGTATCAAAAATTTCAGTTAGGAAATTACTTGTTAAACAAGTTTTTTGGAAAACATATTCCTGAAGATAGTAGGGCCCAGATTGATGTGAGTAAAATTTCCTCTCCTTTATTATTACTAGGAAGCGATGTTGATGAAATATGGAATGCATCATCCGCGATAGATGATATCATTTCACATTATAAAGGGGAATCCATTTTGTTTAAAAAATACCATGAAACAGGGCATATGTTGACGGTTGCTTATCAACCGAATCATCGTTATCGAAAAGATTGGCGCTTATTAATGAAAGAAAGTGTAGACTCTTGGTTTGCTACGATAAGTTTTTTTGATACACATCTGAAGAATTTGTAGATAGTCCTGAACCGTACTATAATAGTCCCAACTAAGATAAAAACACAGTTCTGGTTGGTAGTCCAGTCTACAAAAGCAAACACTAAAACAAGAGAAATTTGAATACAAACAGTAAAAACGTAGAGAGAAGTACAAGAGTTACTAGTGACTTTCTCTTTCATAAAATAGAACAGCTCTTCTCGGATAAAAAGAGCTGTTTTTTGCTTGTATTGAAAATTCTTTTCATAGATTATTTCCTAATGGATTTACTTGTCGTTAAAAATTTGGCTAATGGAAGTTTCAAATTCAGGACAATACTTACTTGCTTCAAATTCAATCATATCATATTCAGCAGTTTCATTTTGATAGAAGGGATTGTGTGTCATGATTTCTAGTTAATTTTTTATTGTTTGATTTGGCGAGAATAATACTACCGATTCTTGAATTTTTCGGTCAGATGCGGTAAAACATCTCTTTTATAGCGCATATTTAAAAATATAATGTGTTTTTGTAAGTGTTTTTAAGCTTCATTTAGCAATTCGGTAGGAGAAAAATGGCTGTAGCCTTCTCTACTTTAACTTAACCCTAATTATCTCACCACTTAACCTTTTATTTTAACCACTTATCTCAAAAGTCGATTTTTCTGTCATTATTTTTGTTAAACTAGTGAGATAAAAGGAGGGAAGAAATATGATTTTACAAGCTAAACATTTGACTAAACGGTACGGTACTCATATGGCTGTCGATGATATTCAGTTAGAGTTTGAAAAAGGAAGTTTCAATGCTATTTTGGGACCCAATGGTGCAGGAAAATCAACCACCATTTCCATGTTAATCGGTTTGAAAAAGCCGACACAAGGTCAGATTCGCTATGCGCCAAATACGAAAATCGGAGTTGTTTTTCAAGCTAGTGTACTGGATGAGATGTTGACGGTTAGGGAAAATCTCACGATTCGTGCTCAACAGTATAAGGAGATTGCAGCAAGTCGTGTGGATGATTTGATCCATCAACTGGGCTTGACTGCTTTCCAGAAACAACTATATGGGACTTTATCAGGTGGGCAAAAACGTCGGGTTGATATTGCGCGTGCTCTTCTTTCGCGACCAGATATTCTTTTCTTGGATGAACCAACGACAGGTCTTGATATTCAGACTCGCAAATCCATCTGGGAGCTACTGTATCGGCTACAAAAGGATGAAGGGATGACTATTATCTTAACGACTCATTATCTGGATGAAGCGGATGAAGCGGATCGGATCTATATTGTTGATCATGGGAAAGTGATTGCGCAAGGTTCTGCGACTGCTATTAAAAGTCAGTATGCTTCTAATATCCTAAAAATTCGTTTTAAAGAAATGAAGGATTTAGAAAAGTTGTTACAGACTGGAATGACAGTAGAGGAAGAAAATGAGTTGGAATATCTTTTTTATCCAAGGACGTCACAGGAAGCCATTGAATATTTGGCAAAAGTTCGAGAAGAAATTGATTCTTTTGAGTTTCGTCCGGGCACTATGGATGATGCCTTTATTGCACTTACAGGAAGAGAGGTTCGCTAATGTTAGCTTTATTGAAACGGAATTTTATCTTATATTTTCGTAATCGTTCAGGAGTATTTTTCTCATTATTGGGGGCATTGATTTCCTTCCTGCTTTATATCATTTTTTTGCAGAAGAACTTGACGGATGCTTGGACCCAACTCCCTGATAATACGAAGCTTTTAAATAACTGGCTGATGGGTGGGACCTTGGCTGTGACTGGGATTACAACCAGTTTTACGGCTCTTACACAAATGGTACAGGATCGTGAAAATCAAGTAGATCAAGATCTTTTCTTGACAGATTTAGGTAGCTGGGGCTTACAGGTGTCCTATCTAATCAGCAGTATTATCATTTCTTTTGTCATGCAGGTGTTTATGTTTGCTGTTATGAGCCTTTATTTTAGAGAAAGTCCAGTTATCAGTTATTTACCGGAAATTACTTTGATTATGCTGTTAAGCAGTCTGCTTTCAAGTGTGGTAAATATTCTTTTGATTTACCGTTTTCAATCTGTAGATAGTCTTGGCAAACTGGCAACTATAGTGGGGACTGCTTCTGGATTTTTGGTAGGAACTTATATCCCCATTGGAGTATTACCTGATTTTGCACAAATTATCATGAAGTGTACCCCTGCAACTTATATTGCTTCTCTCTATCGACAAATTTTAATGAAAGAGCGGTTAGAAACTGCATTTACAGGAAATAGCAGATTGTTAAAGGAATTTCAAGAAAAAATGGGAATCCAAATCAACTGGCAAGAACTATTGACAAAGGAAGAGACATACTTTATAGTGGTTATTATCAGTCTTGTCGCTATTTTTCTTTGGATTTTATTTGTTAAAGTGTTTAGCAAGAGAAAATAAAAGTATATTGGAGAGAAAATGAAGATTCGTTTTGAAATGAAGGCAGAGTTTTCAGAAAAGGACCCACATATTGTAATTCAGGCAGCTCAGTTAACCGACCAAGCGAGGGAAGTCATGGAGTATTTAGAACAATTTTCAACAACCAATCAGGTGGTCATTCCTATTCGAACGGATGATCATCTGGTTATGGTGAAAATTGAGGATCTTATTTTAGCAGATATCGATAAGAACTTGTTGACCATTTATACGGTAGACGGGATTTATAAAACTAAGGAAACATTGACAAACTTTCAGAATAGGATTAACCGACGGAACTTTATACAGATATCACGCCATTCAATTATAAACATTGACCACTTAGAATCGTTATCAGATAGTTTTTCAGGGAACATGATGGCTAAAATGACTCGGGGCATCAAATCTAGTGTGAGTCGGAAATACGTTAAGTCCTTAATGAATTATCTAGGTTTATAGGAGAAAATCATGAAACGATTAATTGATTATTTTGTATCGGGAATGCGTACGGCTTCCTTCTTTTATTTGAGTATGATGTTATTAGCTCAGTGTTATCCAGGTATTACCTATCCTGAACCAATGATAAAAAATATTCTAGCTCTGTTTTTAATGGGTGGAATTATGGGGGTATTGACTTTAATACTTGAAAAGCTAGAGTTTCTTGCTTTTAGTATACGTGTAGGAGTTCATTTATTAGTGACAGCTACTATTTTAGTATTGACCTCTCTATTTTTGGGCTGGGGTTCAGCCTTGTGGAGTCCCTTGCTTTGGTTCTTTTTCTTGTTAATTTATGGATTGATATGGTTGTATCAAATCTGGAAAAATCACAAACTCACCCAACGAATTAATCAAGCCTTAGAGGATAAAAGACAGAAAACGGGTCACTAATATAGTGTTGAGGATGAAGTTTGAAGACAGTGCCAGTTTCCAAAGAGAACAATTTGTGATATAGTATTTTCAGCGTAAAACAAGGAGAAGAAAGATGCCAGTAAACGAATATGGTCAAATGGTTGGGGAGTCAATGGAAGGTTATACACCAGGTGAATTGCCTTCTATTGATTTCTTAGAAGGGCGTTATGCTCGGATAGAGGCTCTCTCGGTAGAAAAACATGCGGAGGATTTGCTAGCTGTTTATGGCCTGGATACTCCTCGGGAGATGTGGACCTACCTTTTTCAGGAGCCAGTAGCAGATATGGAGGAGTTGGTTAGCCTTTTAAATCAGATGTTGGCTCGTAAGGACCGTTTTTACTATGCAATCATAGACAAGGCAACTGGTAAGGCTTTGGGAACTTTTTCTCTCATGCGCATTGACCAAAATAACCGAGTGATAGAAGTGGGAGCGGTCACTTTTTCTCCAGAGCTCAGGGGAACACGAATAGGGACAGAAGCTCACTATCTCTTGGCGCGCTATGTTTTTGAGGAGCTTAACTATCGTCGCTACGAATGGAAATGTGATTCTCTTAATCTGCCATCCAGACGAGCTGCGGAGCGTTTGGGATTTGTCTATGAAGGGACCTTCCGCCAGGCAGTCGTATATAAGGGGCGTACTCGTGATACGGATTGGTTGTCTATGATTGATAAGGACTGGCCCAAAGTCAAAGCTCGATTGGAAGCATGGTTGGCTCCTGAAAATTTTGATAAAAATGGACGACAGTACAAGAGCTTAAGAGAGCTTTAATAGGTGTTGACATGATCACTATTAAAAAGCAAGAAATTGTCAAGTTAGAGGATGTTTTGCATCTCTATCAGGCTGTCGGTTGGACAAATTATACCCATCAACCAGAGATGCTGGAGCAGGCCTTATCTCATTCATTAGCGATTTATGTGGCGCTTGATGATGATACTGTGGTGGGCTTGATTCGTTTGGTTGGAGATGGATTCTCATCAGTATTGGTTCAAGATTTAATCGTTTTACCTATCTATCAGCGTCAAGGGATTGGTAGTGCCCTAATGAAAGAGGCTTTAGAGGCTTACAAAGATGTCTATCAAGTCCAGCTGGTGACAGAACAGACAGAAAGAACCTTGAGATTCTATCGTTCTATGGGCTTTGAAATCTTATCCACCTATAATTGTATAGGGATGACTTGGGTGAATAGAGAAAAATAACAAAACTTGTTTTTCTTAAGCAAAGTTTAAGGATGGTCTAGTATTATATAACCATTAAATAAAGACCTCCTAACTTTATTTAATGAAATCCTAAAACTTTTTTTCATCATAATCTCCTAATGAAGTCACCCAATCAGGTGGCTTTTTTTGTGGGGTGGATAGATGCTGATAGAAATTTTTGGCAAAATGGTAGAATTTGAGAAAAGTTAAGCTAGTTTTAAGCTTCGTCTTGTATCATATAGTTATTAAATAAAGACCTCCTAACTTTATTTAATAAAATCCTAAACTTTTCTTTTTCATAATAATCTCCCTTAACTCCACCCAATCAGGTGGAGTTTTTTGGCTCTATTTCAGGCTTTTGGGGACTATTCTAAAAATAATTTTCCGATGTTTTCCGGTATTTTTCGGATTTTGGTCGGGGAATTGGCGGAGACTTTTTTAGAAAATATGACTAAGAAATAGGTCTGTTGTTGCTTCAGCTACTTCAAACTCAATTTGATTGTAAGTAACTATTAATTGAAGGACTGGAACTGCTGTAATAATGATTTTGCTTGTCCAGTAGTGGCGTATTAAATGAGGAGTGACATGTAAGATTGTCTCTTCGTTTACTAAATCAAAATTTCTATGAAATTGATAGAATCCCTAACTTTCTCTTAAACTTGAAAGTCTTGTTGTAAAGCGGTTAAAGCTTGAGAAGCTGAGAATGTAAAGTTTTGACAAATTTTGTCAACTGTGGGATAATAAAAGGGAATTAAGTATTGTGTCTATATCATAGGCTAGAAAAGACCCCAAGCTCACGTCCAAATAAGCTTGGGGTCTTTTTGACACTATTTGTTCTTGTTTAGCCATTTATCGACTAAGCGAAGAACGACACCGACCACAATTGGTCCGATGATAGTTTTAAGTATTGTATCCATCATGGGCTAATTCACCTCCTCTCGCAGGCGGTGTAGAAGTGCCGAACAATATTATACCATAAAAGAGAAATTGGGCAAAAACTCAATTTCAGGAGAAAATGAAGTAAATCTTTCCACAATAAAACGCATAGTATCAGGTTTTCAACACTGATATTATGCGTTTTTTGATTTTAAAGACTTTTTTCTCAGACTTATGATTGGTTTTGTCAGTTTTCTTATTTTCGTGGAGGGTTATGGAATTTATCTGTTCTTTACTGAATCCAACCTTTATGTAGAAGATTTATCCCAGAATGGATTATTTGGTTTTACGACTTTCTTTATCATCTTTAATTTAGTTTTACTGGCTTTAGCATGCTGGGCAGGATACAAGTGGAAGAGGGGATATTAACAAAAGTGGAGAAAACTACATTAGTTCCTCTCCACTTTTATGTTTCTAGCTAATTGGTAATTATAACTTATTACGATCGAAGTCACCTATCCTTATCTTTCAAAAAATGGTCAATCTTAGCCATCAAGAGCTTGTGCCCGTATATTTTACAGATATCACGAGCCTGTAAATAATAGTCAAGAATTTCATCGTGCTTTAAAAAATCTTTTCCGGCGTTCGCAACGATAGTTAAAAGAGGTGCCAGCTGATAGCTGGTCTCTTTTTGTTTACAAAAGTCAATGGTTTCTAAGGCCTCTTGGACAGCTTCTAACTCTTTCCCTTTAGAGTGTAAATAATAAGCGAAATTATGTTTAACTCGAATATAACCAAATAAATACTCTTGATGGTTTAAATCTTTTTCCTGATACAAACTGATAAGAAGTGAGTTATTTTCTTCGTATTCTGCATCACGCCCTACAGAAAAATAAAAATTAGATAAAGTATTGAGGAGTTTAAGATACACAGATGAACTAGACGAAAGTTTTGGCAAAGTGTTTTCTAGACTGGCAATAGCTTCATCTTTGGAACCATGTAAGTAGAAAAGGATAATCGCTTGAATCCATAGAAGATAAAATTCATCCTCAGTAGACAGATACTGAGACTTTTCTTTTTCTAAGTTTAAGAGGTATTCTAAATCCTCGTAATTACGATCTTCAAGTAATTTTTCTGCTAATTTCTTAAACGGTGTTATATTGGAAGTCATTTCAATCTGTTCATCGAAAAAATATTCTAAGGGAACTTGAAGCCGATTTGCAAGTTTATAGAGTAAATCAGCAGCAGGCATATAGTTGCCACGTTCTATTTTGCTGATTTGGCTTTGCTCACAAATTCCTTCGGAAAGTGTTTTTTGTGAGAAGCCTTTTTCTTTTCTCTTTGCTTTTAGTTTGTCAGATAATATGCTCATCTTTAAACCTTCTTTAAATAAATTTATGATTAATTATATACTTTTAATCTCTATTTTTCAACTTCCTGGCATAGAAATAGTCTCAAAAGAATAAATAGGAAATAAACTGAAAAAAAGAATACTTTTTATTGACAAAGAAGATTCAAAGTAGTACACTTACAAGTGTAAAGATAAGAAAATGTGGTTAATATGAGTATTTTAGCAAAGTTTCGTAAAATCATTTTTAGAATATATTTTTTTAGGATTCTTTGTAAGCGGTTGCTTTTAAAAACTGTAAATCAATTACAATATATTTTGGATTTGAGAGTTATACAACAAGCTTCAACAATTAGTGTAGTTAATCTTGGACTGGAGGATTTATTTATTGAATGTTTGTGAAGTAACATTTATATAATGAATCGTGCCACAGATTGAAGGACTTAAAGGGGGGACTGTAAGTTTGCTATACCCTATTACCTTCTCATATAACTAGTTATACAGGAACTACTCTATTATGTCTTTTGATGTGGGTGTATAGATGTTAGGAGGAGAATAAAATGAGAAATCCAGTAATACAGACATCTAATTTATCAAAATCCTATGATGGGAAGATTGTCTTAGATAAGATAGACTTTACGCTAAAACAGGGAGAAATCTATGGCTTACTAGGAAGAAATGGCGCTGGAAAGACTACCTTTATCAAAGCTATTTTAGGTTTGACAGCGATGGATAGTGGTGAAGTGAATATTCTATCTGAAAAACTGTTAGGTGAATTTTCTAAGGATTTGCTATCTCAAATCGGTGTGGTATTGGACAGTGCTTCTTTTTATCCTAATTTAACGGGACCTGAAAATCTCTCTATTTTTGCGAGATTGAGAGGAGTTTCGCTAAAACAAGTAGAGCAAGCTTTACAAGTAGTAGGATTAGATGGGGAAAATAAAAAACTATTCAAGCAGTATTCTTTGGGAATGAAGCAAAGGTTAGCAATTGCTAACGCTATTATGCACCAGCCGAAAATTCTGATATTAGATGAACCAACAAATGGTTTAGATCCTATTGGTATCCTTGAAATGCGCCGTTATCTAAAGGAACTCAGTACCAATCATGGCATTTCGATTTTAATATCCAGCCACATTATTTCAGAACTTGAAAAGCTTGTAGATAGAGTTGGGATACTGCATGATGCCCACCTTATGGCTGAAAAGACTATGAAGGAATTAATAGATGGTGCAGATAAAAGGAAAATCCACCTAATTGTTTCGGATGCTCCTCAAGCTAAGGAAGTGCTTTGCAGGATAAATCTGCAAGAACAGATTAGTATTCTTTCGGATATAGAACTTGAACTTCAGGGAGAATCACCTACTTTTGACATTGCAGTCGTATCTAACTCCTTAAAAGACAACGGAATAGTTCTAAAAGAATATTCTTATAAAAACAATGAAAGTTTAGAGGATTACTTTAAGCGGATAACAGGAGGTGAGGGAATTGCTTGATTTAGTGAAGATTGAATTTCTCAAACAAAGGCATCAAAAACTGAATTTTGTCGTATATGGTGTTGTTTCCCTCTACCTAGCTCTCATCTGTTATTATGTAAATGATGCGAGAGGCTTGTTTGACTCCTTTCCCTTTGTCTATAAATTCTCTTTGTCTTATTTAAACTTTTTGATTCTCCCTTTGTATTGTGTTTCCTATACAATACAGGCATTTGGTGTAGAATATCGCTATCGCATCATGAACAACTTGAAACTCGCTTCAGCAAATCTGATGAAGACATTCTGGGCTAAGATTTTGTATATTGAAATCAACGCTCTTTGTATCATGTTATTCACCTATATTTCGGTTTCCTTATTTGCACTACTATCTCGCTTTTCTTCAACAGTCAGTTTGTCTTTATTATTAAGATTCTTCTATCTTTGTATGAGTAGTGGTGTCTTAATTCCCATGGGTGTATTTCCTTTAGTTGCTTTGCTCATGATAAAAGTAAGAGGCAAGGAGATAGTTGGAAATTTGGTCGGCGTCATGTATGTTTTAGTGTCATTTTTTTTAGCAAGGACGAGTCCAAATATCAGTCCAGTTACAAGCGCTAACAGTTTAATTTGGGAAGGAAACAGAGAAGGAGTGGTGCTTCAACAGCCAGTTATCTTATCGATTATTGTACTAGGTTTATCTTTACTTGTTTTGTCTTTCTTGTCCATTAAATCTTGGTTAAGAAAGGTGGATGAATAAATGTTGATGCTAGAATTGACTAAACTAAGAAGGCGAAAGATACTGTATATGATTCCCTTTGTAGCCATCCTGCTCTTTTTGTTAGAGTTTATGATTGGTCATCAGATTTATCAAGGGCATTCGTACGGTAGTGTGAATGGTTGGTATGTAGAAAATGGTTTCTTCTTTTTGAACTACTATTTTCTCCTCCCTTTTTCGAGCATGATTTTAGTGGATTTGATAAGAATAGAACAAGTGTCTAAAACGATTTCAAATCTCAGACTGATTCCTGTCGATTTGAAACAATTACTCCAAGCGAAGTTTATGCTTACTTTATTGATAAATCTACTAGTCAGTGAATTCACCTTTTTGGCTATGGTTGTCCTAGAGCTAATGGATGGTGATTTTGCTTTCTCTAGTCTTACAATTTTATCGTGGGGATTTGGTTATGGAGTAATTGCTTTTGCTTATACACTGTCTGCTGGCATTATTGTCCTCTTCTTAGGAAAATATCGGAAGGAACTTATTCTTGCCCTACCACTTGCCTTTTTATTGTCATTTGCAGGTTTGTTTACTTTAACAACGGTTGTTGGGAGATATTATCTGGCAAATTTACTACTAATCATCATGGAGGAATTCACGGTTTTAACAGTTTCTGTATATGCCGTGTGGCTGATTACCTTGGTGGCATGTCTCCTTTATTTGTTGGCAGATAAACGCATGATGAACATTATTTTTGCTTATAAATGAGAAGCTGAGTAGATGAGGATATAAAACTTTGACAAATTTTGTGAACTGTGGGATAATAAAAAGGAATTGAGTACTAGTTCTATATCATAGGCTAGAAAAGACCTCAAGCTAACTTCCACATTAAGCTTGAGGTCTTTTTTGACACTATTTGTCCTTGTTTAGCCATTTATCGACTAATCGAAGAACAACACCGACCACAATTGGTCCGATGATAGTTTTAAGGATTAGTTCCATCATGGGCTATCTTACTTCCTATCGCAGGCGATGAAGCAGTGATGTAGAATAAAGTGCTAAATTCGGGGGTCATCTAATCAGGTGGCTTTTTTGTTTGTGGCTTGGATTTTTGCTATAATAGAAACATGAGCAGAATTTTAGATAATGAGATAATGGGGGATGAGGAGTTAGTAGAACGCACGCTCCGTCCTCAGTATTTACGTGAATATATCGGGCAGGATAAGGTTAAGGACCAGCTTCAAATCTTTATCGAAGCCGCTAAAATGCGGGATGAAGCGCTGGATCATGTGCTCCTTTTCGGGCCTCCAGGTTTGGGGAAGACGACCATGGCCTTTGTTATTGCAAACGAACTGGGTGTCAATCTCAAGCAGACGTCGGGTCCTGTTATCGAAAAAGCTGGTGATTTGGTAGCGATTTTGAATGACTTAGAGCCTGGGGATGTCCTTTTTATTGATGAGATTCATCGCTTGCCCATGTCGGTGGAAGAGGTGCTTTATAGTGCTATGGAGGACTTCTACATTGACATCATGATTGGAGCTGGTGAAGGCAGTCGCAGTGTTCATTTGGAGTTGCCACCTTTTACCTTGATTGGTGCGACGACTCGGGCTGGTATGCTGTCAAATCCTCTACGGGCACGTTTTGGGATTACGGGGCATATGGAATACTATGCCCATGCTGACTTGACAGAAATTGTTGAGCGGACGGCAGATATTTTTGAGATGGAAATTACTCATGAGGCAGCTTCTGAGCTGGCCCTACGTAGTCGAGGTACTCCTCGTATTGCCAATCGCCTCCTCAAGCGCGTGCGCGATTTTGCCCAGATTATGGGGAATGGGGTTATCGATGATGTTATTACCGATAAGGCTCTGACCATGCTGGATGTTGACCATGAAGGTCTGGACTATGTGGACCAGAAAATTCTTCGGACCATGATTGAGATGTACGGTGGTGGTCCCGTCGGCTTAGGAACTCTTTCTGTTAACATAGCAGAAGAACGTGAGACAGTTGAAGATATGTATGAGCCTTACTTGATTCAAAAAGGTTTTATTATGCGGACACGGTCTGGACGGGTGGCGACTGCTAAGGCATATGAGCATTTGGGGTATGAGTACAATGAAAAATAAGAAAGAAATTCTAGAGGCTTTTGGAAAAAATCCAGATATGATGGCTATTCTGACTATCATCCGAAACCTGGAGTTGAAAGATTCGTGGTTGGCAGCAGGTTCTGTCAGAAATTTTATCTGGAATCTCTTGTCAGACAAATCCCCTTTTGACTGTGAAACAGATGTAGATGTGATTTTCTTTGATCCAAATCTTTCTTATGAGGAAACCTTGTCCCTAGAGAAAAAACTGCGAGAGGATTTTCCTCAGTACCAGTGGGAGTTGAAAAATCAAGTCTATATGCACCAGCACAGCCCTCATACTGCTCCCTATACCAGTTCCCGTGATGCCATGAGTAAGTATCCAGAACGATGTACGGCTGTTGGACTACGCTTGAATAAAAAATCCGATTTTGAACTCTATGCACCTTATGGTTTGGAGGATATTTTGAATTTTCAAGTTCGTCCAACTCCTCATTTTTTAGAGAATGAAGACCGAATGGAACTTTATCGAACACGATTATCCAAGAAAAATTGGCAGGAGAAATGGAAAAATTTGATTTTTAAAAATACTTAAGGAAACTTTAAGCTAGGAAGTGTATACTAAGTTCATAAGTTAAGAAGATCTTAACTTAAACTCCTAAAACTTTTTCATAATAATCTCCCTATAAAAAATAGAGTCGCCCAATCAGGCGACTTATTTTTTTGAAAAATGGGCTTTGTGCCTGAGAATAATACTCAATGAAAATCAAAGAGCAAACTAGGAAGCTAGCCGCAGGTTGCTCAAAACGCTGTTTTGAGGTTGCAGATAGAGCTGACGTGGTTTGAAGAGATTTTCGAAGAGTATAAATAGCTTAGTGATAGAAGAAAATAGGGAAATATGGTATAATGAAACGATAGATTTTTGAATAGGAATAAGATCATGTTTGGATTTTTTAAGAAAGATAGGGCTGTGGAAGTAGAGGTTCCGACACAGGTTCCTGCTCATATCGGCATCATCATGGATGGGAATGGTCGTTGGGCTAAGAAACGTATGCAACCGCGAGTCTTCGGACATAAGGCGGGCATGGAAGCATTGCAAACTGTGACCAAGGCAGCCAACAAACTAGGCGTTAAGGTTATTACGGTCTATGCTTTTTCTACAGAAAACTGGACCCGTCCAGATCAGGAAGTCAAGTTTATCATGAACTTGCCAGTAGAGTTTTATGATAATTATGTCCCGGAATTGCATGCGAATAATGTTAAGATTCAAATGATTGGGGAAACGGACCGCCTGCCTAAGCAAACCTTTGAAGCTCTGACTAAAGCTGAGGAATTGACTAAGAACAACACAGGTTTGATTCTTAATTTTGCCCTCAACTATGGTGGACGTGCTGAGATTACACAGGCTCTTAAGTTGATTTCCCAGGATGTGTTAGATGCCAAAATCAACCCAGGTGACATCACAGAGGAATTGATTGGCAACTATCTCTTCACCCAGCATTTGCCTAAGGACTTACGAGACCCAGACTTGATTATCCGTACTAGTGGAGAATTGCGTTTGAGCAATTTCCTTCCATGGCAGGGAGCCTACAGTGAGCTCTATTTTACGGATACCTTGTGGCCTGATTTTGACGAGGCGGCCTTGCAGGAAGCCATTCTTGCCTACAATCGTCGTCATCGCCGATTTGGAGGAGTTTAGGAGGAAATATGACACAGGATTTACAGAAAAGAACCTTGTTTGCAGGGATTGCCCTGGCTATTTTCCTACCAATTTTAATGATTGGGGGACTCTTGCTGCAGATAGCAATTGGAATCATAGCCATGCTAGCCATGCATGAACTTTTGAAGATGAGAGGTCTAGAGACCATGACGATGGAGGGCCTCTTGACCCTCTTTGCAACCTTTGCCTTAACCATTCCCTTGGAGAATTACCTGACTTTTTTGCCAGTTGATGGGAATGTGGTTGCCTATAGTGTTTTGATTTCAATCATGTTAGGAACGACTGTGTTTAGCAAGTCCTATACGATTGAGGATGCGGTTTTCCCTCTTGCTATGAGTTTCTATGTGGGCTTTGGTTTTAATGCTCTATTAGATGCTAGAATTGCAGGTTTAGATAAGGCACTATTAGCCTTGTGTATTGTTTGGGCAACAGACAGTGGTGCCTATCTTGTTGGGATGAACTATGGTAAACGAAAATTAGCTCCGACAGTTTCTCCAAATAAAACCTTTGAGGGTGCCTTGGGTGGTATTTTAGGTGCTATTTTAGTAACTATCATCTTTATGATGTTTGACAGAACAGTTGCTCTTCCGTATGGAATTTACAAGATGTCAGTCTTTGCTATTTTCTTTAGCATTGCTGGACAATTCGGTGATTTACTAGAAAGTTCGATCAAGCGTCACTTTGGTGTCAAGGATTCTGGGAAATTTATTCCTGGACATGGTGGTGTTTTGGATCGCTTTGATAGTATGCTACTTGTATTTCCAATTATGCACTTATTTGGACTCTTTTAATCAAAAGACGGAGGAAATACTATGCTCGGAATTTTAACCTTTATTCTGGTTTTCGGGATTATTGTGGTAGTGCACGAGTTCGGACACTTCTACTTTGCCAAGAAATCAGGGATTCTAGTGCGTGAATTTGCCATTGGAATGGGCCCCAAAATCTTTGCTCACATTGGCAAGGATGGAACGGCCTATACCATTCGAATCTTGCCTCTGGGTGGCTATGTTCGCATGGCCGGTTGGGGTGATGATACAACTGAAATCAAGACAGGAACTCCTGTCAGTTTGACTCTTGCTGATGATGGTAAGGTTAAGCGCATCAATCTTTCTGGTAAAAAATTAGATCAAACAGCTCTTCCTATGCAGGTGACCCAGTTTGACTTTGAAGACAAGCTTTTTATCAAGGGTTTGGTTCTGGAAGAAGAAAAAACATTTGCAGTAGATCACGATGCAACGGTTGTGGAAGCAGATGGTACTGAGGTTCGGATTGCTCCCTTGGATGTTCAATATCAAAATGCAACTATCTGGGGCAAACTGATTACCAACTTTGCAGGACCTATGAATAACTTTATCTTAGGTGTCGTTGTTTTTTGGATTTTAATCTTCATGCAGGGTGGCGTCAGAGATGTTGATACTAACCAGTTCCATGTCATGCCCCAAGGGGCTTTGGCCAAGGTGGGAGTGCCAGAAACGGCACAAATTACCAAGATTGGCTCACATGAGATTAACAACTGGGAAAGCTTGATTCAGGCTGTGGAAACAGAAACCAAAGATAAGACGGCCCCGACTTTGGATGTGACTATTTCTGAAAAGGGGAGTGACAAACAAGTCACTGTTACACCCGAAGAAAGTCAAGGCCGTTACCTTCTAGGTGTTCAACCGGGGATTAAGTCAGATTTTGTATCCATGTTTGTAGGTGGTTTTACAACTGCTACTGACTCGGCCCTCCGAATTCTCTCAGAACTGAAAAATTTGATTTTCCAACCGGATTTGAACAAGCTGGGTGGACCTGTTGCTATCTTTAAGGCAAGTAGTGATGCCGCTAAAAATGGAATTGAGAATGTCTTGTACTTCTTGGCAGTGATTTCCATCAATATTGGGATTTTTAATCTTATTCCGATTCCAGCTCTGGATGGTGGTAAGATTGTGCTCAATATCCTGGAAGCCATCCGCCGCAAACCATTGAAACAAGAAATTGAAACCTATGTCACCTTGGCCGGAGTGGTCATCATGGTTGTCTTGATGATTGCTGTGACCTGGAATGACATCATGCGACTCTTTTTTAGATAATCGAGGAATATTATGAAACAAAGTAAAATGCCTATCCCAACGCTTCGCGAAATGCCAAGCGATGCTCAAGTTATCAGCCATGCTCTTATGTTGCGAGCTGGTTATGTTCGTCAAGTCTCAGCAGGTGTTTATTCATACCTACCACTTGCCAACCGTGTGATTGAAAAAGCTAAAAATATCATGCGTCAAGAATTCGACAAGATTGGTGCCGTTGAGATGTTAGCTCCAGCCCTTCTCAGTGCAGAATTGTGGCGCGAATCAGGCCGTTATGAAACTTATGGTGAGGACCTTTACAAACTAAAAAACCGTGAAAAATCAGACTTTATCCTAGGTCCAACTCACGAAGAAACCTTTACAGCTATTGTCCGTGATTCTGTTAAGTCTTACAAGCAATTGCCACTCAACCTTTACCAAATCCAGCCTAAGTATCGTGATGAAAAACGCCCACGTAATGGACTACTCCGTACACGTGAGTTTATCATGAAAGATGCTTACAGTTTCCACGCTAACTATGATAGCTTGGACAGTGTTTACGATGAGTACAAGGCTGCTTATGAGCGTATTTTTACTCGTAGTGGTTTAGACTTCAAGGCTATCATTGGTGACGGTGGAGCCATGGGTGGTAAGGACAGCCAAGAATTTATGGCCATTACTCCTGCTCGTACAGACCTTGACCGCTGGGTTGTCTTGGACAAGTCAGTTGCCTCATTTGACGAAATTCCTGCAGAAGTACAAGAAGAAATCAAGGCAGAATTGCTCAAATGGATGGTCTCTGGTGAAGATACCATTGCTTACTCAAGTGAATCTAGCTATGCGGCTAACTTGGAAATGGCAACAAACGAGTACAAACCAAGCAACCGTGTTGTCGCTGAAGAAGAAGTGACTCGTGTTGCAACGCCAGATGTTAAGTCAATCGATGAAGTGGCAGCCTTCCTCAACGTCCCAGAAGAACAAACGATTAAAACCCTCTTCTACATGGCAGATGGTGAGCTTGTTGCGGCCCTTCTAGTTGGAAATGACCAACTCAACGAAGTTAAGTTGAAAAACCACTTGGGAGTAGATTTCTTTGATGTTGCTAGCGAAGAAGAAGTGGCGAATCTTGTTCAAGCAGGTTTTGGTTCACTTGGACCAGTTGGTTTGCCAGAGAATATTAAAATTATTGCAGATCGTAAAGTGCAAGATGTTCGCAATGCAGTTGTCGGTGCTAACGAAGATGGCTACCACTTGACTGGTGTGAACCCAGGCCGTGATTTTACTGCAGAATATGTGGATATCCGTGAAGTTCGTGAGGGTGAAATTTCTCCAGACGGACAAGGTGTCCTTAACTTTGCGCGTGGTATCGAAATTGGTCACATCTTCAAACTCGGCACTCGCTATTCAGCAAGTATGGGAGCAGATGTTTTGGACGAAAATGGCCGTGCTGTGCCAATTATCATGGGATGTTACGGTATCGGTGTCAGCCGTCTCCTTTCAGCAGTGATGGAGCAACACGCTCGCCTCTTTGTTAACAAAACGCCAAAAGGTGAATACCGTTACGCTTGGGGAATCAACTTCCCTAAAGAATTGGCACCATTTGATGTGCACTTGATCACTGTCAATGTCAAGGATGATGAAGCGCAAGCCTTGACAGAAAAACTTGAAGTAAGCTTGATGGGAGCTGGTTACGAAGTCTTGACAGATGACCGTAACGAACGTGTTGGTGTTAAATTCAGCGATAGTGACTTGATTGGATTGCCAATCCGTATCACTGTTGGGAAGAAAGCAGCTGATGGTATCGTAGAAGTGAAGATTAAAGCGACTGGTGATACCATCGAAGTTCATGCAGATAACTTGCTTGAAACGCTTGAAATTCTCAGCAAGAAATAAAAACTATAATCAGAAGAAAAACAAGGAAAAAATGTAACTAGTTTTTACCTTGTTTTTTCTATATAATGGGAAAAATGAGTAGATAAAGAGGTAAATGTATGCTAAGATTTCCAAAGGATTTTGTCTGGGGATCCTCTACTTCTGGACCACAAACAGAAGGACGTGTAGCTGGTGACGGTAAGGGAGATAATCTCTGGGATTATTGGTACCAAGTGGAGCCAAATCGTTACTATAATGGGATTGGTCCAGATAAAACATCAACATTTTATGAAAATTGGGAACAGGATATTGAGCTCTTGTTAGCGACTGGCCACACGGCCTTTCGGACTTCTATTCAGTGGTCACGGATTTTTCCACAAGGCTGTGGAAAAGTCAATCCTCAAGGTGTGGATTTTTATCGTAAGGTTTTTGAGGCTATTAAGGCTAAAGGGATTCGTCTTTTAGTCAATCTTTATCATTTTGATCTGCCTTTTGCCCTTCAAGAGGATGGTGATGGTTGGGAAAATAAGGCGACTGTCTCAGCCTATGAAAACTATGCTCGTTTTTGTTTTGAGACTTATGGAGATTTAGTGGATCAATGGATTACCTTTAACGAGCCCATCGTTCCTGTAGAATTTGGCTATTTTTACGATGCGCATTATCCACATAAGGTGGATGCAGAAGCAGCGGTTAAAGTAGCCTATCACACACAATTAGCCAGTAGTCGAGCGGTCAAGGCCTGTCATGAACTCTTGCCTGACTCTAAGATTGGGATTGTCTTAAACTTGACACCGGCTTATCCACGTAGCCAGCATCCTGCTGATGTCAAGGCAGCTCGCATTGCGGACCTTTTTCAGGCCCAATCTTTCTTAGATCCGTCTGTTTTGGGGACTTATCCACAGGAGTTGGTAGAAATCTTGCATGAACACGGTCTCTTACCTGATACCACAGAGGAAGAATTGGAGCTTATTCGTGACAATACAGTAGATTTCCTTGGTGTCAACTACTATCAACCTTTGCGAGTTATGGCACCTCGATTTGCTAAGAATCCAGAGAGTCCACTCTTGCCAGAACATTTTTACGAGCCATATGTTATGCCTGGACGTAAAATTAATCCTCACCGTGGCTGGGAAATTTATGAGCAAGGGATTTATGACATCGCCCAAAATATCAAGGAAAACTATGGCAATATCGAGTGGATGTTGACAGAGAATGGCATGGGTGTTGAAGGGGAAGAAAAATTCCGTCAAGATGGAATGATTCAAGATGATTATCGTATTGACTTTGTAAAAGGTCATCTTCGTGAACTTCACCGTGCCATTGAAGACGGAGCCAATTGTAGGGGCTACTTAATTTGGACCTTTATTGACTGTTGGTCATGGCTCAATAGCTATAAAAATCGCTATGGCTTGGTCGAATTAGACTTGGAAACGCAAGAACGTCGTCTGAAGAAATCAGGGCATTGGTTCAAGGAATTAAGCGATAATAATGGATTTTAAAAAGGACTCTGACTGATTATCCTAATTGGTCAGAGTTTTTTATTTATAAGAAGTTGATATGAACTATACCAATTTTTACTCTTGACAAGTGAAAGAAACAAGTATATACTGTTTTTGCTGATTCTATAAAAGAGGAATTAGACTATACCAATTTTAAGGAGAAAGCACAGCTGGTCTGTGTCGTATATACTATGTGTGGAATTGTTGGTGTTGTTGGGAACACAAATGCAACTGATATTTTGATTCAAGGACTTGAAAAGCTCGAATACCGTGGCTATGATTCTGCGGGGATTTTTGTTCTAGGTGGTGCTGAAAACCATCTAGTCAAGGCTGTTGGTCGTATAGCAGAATTGTCTGCCAAGACAGCTGGTGTTGAGGGAACAACTGGTATCGGACATACTCGTTGGGCGACTCACGGGAAACCAACGGAAGACAATGCTCACCCACACCGCTCTGAGACAGAACGTTTTGTTTTGGTGCACAATGGGGTGATTGAGAACTACCTTGAAATCAAGGAAGAATACCTTGCAGGTCACCACTTCAAAGGGCAAACAGATACGGAAATCGCCGTTCACTTGATTGGAAAATTTGCAGAAGAAGATAGCTTGTCAGTTCTTGAAGCCTTCAAAAAAGCTCTTCACATCATCCGTGGTTCTTATGCCTTTGCCTTGGTTGACTCACAAGATCCTGAAGTTATCTACGTAGCTAAGAATAAATCACCACTTTTGATTGGTCTTGGGGAAGGATATAACATGGTCTGCTCAGATGCTATGGCTATGATTCGTGAAACCAACCAATACATGGAAATTCATGACCAAGAGTTGGTAATCGTCAAGGCTGATAGTGTGGAAGTTCAAGACTATGATGGCAACAGTCGTGAACGTGCTAGCTATACTGCGGAACTTGACTTGTCTGATATCGGTAAGGGAACTTACCCTTACTACATGCTTAAGGAAATCGATGAGCAACCAACGGTTATGCGTAAACTCATCCAAGCCTACACAGATGAGGCTGGTCAAGTTGTCGTAGACCCAGCTATCATCCAGGCTGTTCAAGACGCAGACCGTATCTACATCCTTGCAGCTGGGACATCTTACCACGCAGGATTTGCTTCTAAGAAAATGTTGGAAGAATTGACAGATACACCAGTTGAACTTGGAATCTCATCTGAGTGGGGCTACGGTATGCCACTTCTCAGCAAGAAACCACTCTTCATCTTTATCAGCCAATCTGGTGAAACAGCGGATAGCCGTCAGGTTTTGGTTAAGGCTAATGAAATGGGAATCCCAAGCTTGACAGTGACAAACGTACCAGGCTCAACTCTTTCTCGTGAAGCTAACCATACTATGCTTCTTCATGCAGGTCCTGAAATTGCCGTGGCATCAACCAAGGCCTATACAGCACAAATTGCAGCCCTTGCCTTTCTTGCAAAAGCAGTAGGAGAAGCAAATGGCAATGCCAAAGCGCAAGCCTTTGACCTGGTTCATGAATTGTCAATCGTAGCTCAGTCTATCGAATCAACTCTTTCAGAGAAAGAAACCATTGAATCTAAAGTAAGAGAGCTACTTGAAACAACTCGCAATGCCTTTTACATCGGACGTGGTCAAGATTACTATGTAGCCATGGAAGCAAGTCTCAAACTTAAAGAGATTTCTTATATCCAGTGTGAAGGTTTTGCGGCAGGAGAACTCAAGCACGGAACTATTGCCTTGATTGAAGAGGGAACGCCTGTCTTGGCTCTCTTGTCAGATCCGGTCCTTGCCAACCATACTCGTGGAAATATCCAAGAGGTGGCAGCCCGTGGTGCCAAAGTTCTCACTATTGCAGAAGAAAATGTTGCCAAAGATACAGACGATATCGTCCTTACGACTGTACACCCTTACCTCTCACCAATCTCAATGGTCGTACCAACACAATTGGTCGCTTACTTTGCAACCCTTCACCGTGGACTTGATGTGGACAAACCACGTAACCTTGCTAAGTCAGTAACGGTAGAATAAGCTAAAAAAGTCTAGTTATCTAGGCTTTTTCTTGTGAGCAAACTAGGAAGCTAGCCGCAGGTTGTACTTGAGTACGGCAAGGTGAAGCTGACGTGGTTTGAATTTGATTTTCGAAGAGGCTTAATAAAAAATCCTAATCAAGTTTATTAGGACGACAAATATTGTAAAAAAATCAATCCCCCGAGCGTTAAGGCTTGGGGGATTGTTCTATAGGAGGGCTAGTTTAGTTCTCTTTTTTGTTTTTTAGCAAGAACCCGAGACCTAGAAGGGCAAGAAGACTAATTCCTGCAAACAGGAGTTTGTGATTGTTTTTGGTTCCTGTATTTGGAAGTTCAGCTTGTTTAGCTAGGGGAGCAGGTATATTATCCTTGCTAGAGTTTTCTACCGATTCGTTTTGAACTGCCTCTTTTACAGATGATGCTTGTGCTTCTTGTGCTGGTTGTTGAGCTTGTGAATCAGCTGTAGCTTGGCTAGGTTTATTTTCCGCATCAGCTACTTTTGTATCTGGTTTTGCAGAATCAGGTTTAGTTTGTGGAGCTGGATCTTGATGTTCCGGTTTGATTACTCGGTTTGACATATTGTCTTGGATATTATATTGTCCTTGTTCTTGTTTTAAGCTAGAAAGGTCAAATTCTGGTTTTTCTTCCACAGCTGGGGCGACAATTGCACCGCCTTGAGAGACTCGAAGAACAGTGGCAGTAAGGGCATTTAATTTCAAGCCTTTTTCAGTCCACTCAAGTCCTTTAGGGTTGGCAATTCCTACGGATCCTGCTTGGTTTTCATCTGCTAAAACTTCAGCATTTCTGAGGTGGGCAAAGGCAGTTCCCAAATTAAATTCACGAGCTTTTTCATCCGCATTGACAAAGACTGCGTAGATGTCTCCATTTGGAGCAGTGATTTGGTAGCCAATCACTACATCTTCTTTTTCCACACCATTTTGGCCTGGGACAGTGATGAGGTGGACACGGTCTTTGATATCTTTGAGGCTCTTAAGTCGAAAGGCATCTGTAGATTGACGAAGGGCAATCAACCCTTTCATATAGTCACGACTCTTGACATTTTCAGGATATGCTTTTCTATCTGTAGCTTTAGTCCAGTCAAACTTGTTGACAGCATCGCTAGAATCGTAAGAGTCATGGATGAAGTAAGGATAGTCAAATGGATTGCCGTCCTTATCACGCAATAAGTGAGATTTGTTTGGAACTTTGTCCTCTGCTACTGGAGTCTTGTAGGCTGGGTCACGGAATTGTTTGGTGCGACCATATTCCTGACCAGAGTGGATAAATGGAGTTCCTTGAGCTGTCAAGACCATGAGGTTTCCAAGTCGCAAACGACGATGGATTTCAGCATAGTTCTCAGCCTTGCTTGGGTCTTTTTTGATAGACTGGGCAATGATATCAAAGAGGGTCAAGTTATCATGGGCTGCGATGTATTGGATGACATCTCCAGGGCTGTCAGCTTCAAAGTTGGTTGGTTGAGCAATGAGATTTTTGAAGATGGTGTTGATATCACGCTTGCCACCTGTGATAAAGGCAGGTTGGCCTTCGTTTGGATAACCAGACTTGAGGTTGTTACGGATGTCATCTGAAAAGACAGCGACAGTATCGGTATGTTTCATCCAATCTTGGTCAGCAGCTTTAGTAGGCATGTTTTCATCACCAGCATAGGTTCTCCAACCTTCACCAAGCATGATGAGGTTTGGATTGAGGGCGCGTGCAGCCTTGTACGCTTCTTCGATAGAAGCGGCATCATGGTCTCCCATCATATCGAAGCGGAATCCATCTACTTTGTAGGTATCAACTAGATATTTGATAGAGTCAACTAGGAGTCGTTTGGTCATATGGTGGGTTGTTCCCAAGCGTCCACCACCAAAGCTAGTGCGAGGTGTCCCATCAGCATCCATAAAGTGGTAGTAGTTTGGTTCTAAATCTTCAAAGAGATCGACCTTGGCTGTATGGTTGTAAACTACGTCCAGGATAGCTCCCATGCCACGTTTGTGGATTTCGTTGATGAGGTTTTTAAATTCTGCGATTCGTTTTTCTGGATTTTTAGGATCGCTTGAGTACATACCAGTCAATGAGAAGTAGTTTTGAGGGTCATATCCCCAGTTATAGTTGCTGTTGCTTGAAGCATAGTCAGACAAGCGTTCATGGTTTTTCAATTCATTGACAAAGTAGTAAGACAAGACTGGAAGGAGCTGGATGTGGGTCACACCCAAGTCTTTGAGGTAGTCTAGTTTTTCGATAAAGGCTTCAAAGGTACCAAATGGTTTGGTCAAGTCTTTTGCAATGGCAGGATCTGAAGTGAAGTCACGCACATGAGCTTCGTAGATAACGGCATCTTCACGAGTCTTGAAGTTGTGAATCTTACCATAAGTTAAGTCTTGAGGTCCTAGTTTGGCTGGATCTACAAAGGCAGCTTTAGCCACTTTATGGGCATCGTCAATCTTGGCATCGTCACTATTCCAAGCAGCGAGGGACTTAGCGTAAGGATCGAGTGCAAGAACAGTTTTACCCTGACGCTCGATTTGGTATTGATAATAGTATCCAGTGAAATCTGTGATTCCTAATTTGTTTGTGCTATCTAGAGTTTGTTTCCAAGTTCCTCTTTCCCCTTTTTCAAGAGCGACAGTTCCAACCACTTTTTCAGGGTTATTCTTGTCGTAGACAACGACAGAAACCTTATCAGCACTTGGTGACCAAAGGGTCAAATCAACTTGTTTTCCTTCTTCTTTGAGGTCGGCTCCAAGTTTACCATCATAGCTGTATGTCTCATCTTTCAGACGCCAGCTTGTTTTGGTAGTGAATTGGTCAGCGTTGTATCTCACGGTATAAGGATGTTTTGTGTCAGAGAAATCTCCGCTGTAGGTCACTTTCTTACCAGCTTCATCGATTGAAACATCGGTGATAGCTACTTTATTTCCTAGGTGATTAGTGATGTTGGAGTGTTTGAGGATATCTTCTTTTTTAGCACCGACAAGTGTTGAAAAACTACTCTCAATGCTAGAAGTGCCTACGTGTTGGGCTCCTGTCATACGGATATCATGGACATAGTATGGATTTGTGTAAATCGATTCATCATCGTCTTTTAGGAAAATTTGGCTATGATTTTTTAAATCTGTGAACTTATAATCTTCTTTACGGATTTTCACATCGTCTCCTTGTTTGTTTCTGTCTAGTAATAAAAATCCAAGGTCTTTAGCTGCATCTTTGAGTGGAATATCGATATAGCGACCATATTTGCCTGTAGCCGTAAAGTCTGTTCCGTTAGGCCATTCACCACTACTTGGCTCTTTCACATCTCCCCAGTACCAGAGAGACTTTTTATCATAGTTGCCATCTGTGCGGTAGTAGTTGACGCGAATAGTTCCTGCAGGTTGTGGCTCGTAAGAGAAAACCTTGTGATCTTGGTCCAACCAAGCCTCATTCATCTTTGGTGCCAGTTTTTCTACCGATTTATCGCCGGTCAGATTTTTCCCAGCTGTATTATTGATGAGGAAGCTAATTTTCTTGGCTTGCTCTCCCTTTAATTTGATATCTAGGTAATAGCCATAGTCATCTTTTTTGGCATCCTTGAAGGACAAGGCTCCGTTTGGCCAATTTTCAGATGGTTTTTCAACATCGTCCCAAGTCCATAGCCCTTGAGAATCCTTGTTTTCTTCAGGAAGCTTTTTGACATGGATACGGAAGTAGTTGTCTTCTATTGGCTCTTCTGCCTTAGTTTCAGTCGTTACTGGACTCGTAGAAGTAGTTGGTTCACTTGAACGATCTTGTCCGGTTTGTGGGGCTGAATCGGCTGGAGTTGCAGCAGGAGTGGGTACCTCTGTTGCAGGTTTTTCTTCTGTTTTCTTTAGGGAAGCGTTTGCATTTTTAGGCGAAGAAATATCACTTTCGTTTTTACCAGAGTTAACTGCTGTATCAGTAAGAGGTTGAGCAAGGGCAGTAGTAGTTTCATTATCAGTTCCCTTATTGCTTGTAGTACTTTCGTTGGCTGAGATAGTTGGTGTGGCCATGGCAAGCAGAACAAGGCTTGCTCCAATAAGGACAGAACCAGTTCCATTTTTGAGGGAACGGATGCTGTAAACTATTTTTTTCTCAGTGTGAGATGGTGTTCTTTTCATAATCAATCTCCTATAAATGAATTTCTCTATCAGTATAGCACTTAGTAAAATAATATGCAAGCGTTTTCCTAAAATTAAACTAAAAGAAGAATCGCAACAAATTTTGCTACGATTTAGCCAGTCTTTCTTATAGGAAAAGAATTTGTCAAAAAATCGTTAGTCCCCTTGAAAAATCTAGCTAAATAGGGTATAATGTAAATAATCATTTGTCGTAGGTTTTGTCTGAAATATTGTCCAGACAAGGCTCACAGCAGTTAAATCTTCTGAAAAAGTCAGATTTAGCTGCTCTTTTTGTGCTTTTTTTCAGGATTTTGAGTACTTGTAACAAAGACTTAAAGATTCTGAAAATTTTATCAAAAGGACACGGTGATAGGGGTTTTTAAAACCATATGACGATTAGAAAAGCCTGATCGACAAGGCTTGGAACTTATTTACAAAGGAGAATCATCTTGGCAGGACATGACGTTCAATACGGGAAACATCGTACCCGTCGTAGTTTTTCAAGAATCAAAGAAGTTCTTGACTTACCAAATTTGATTGAAATTCAAACTGACTCATTCAAAGATTTCCTAGACCACGGTCTTAAGGAAGTGTTTGAAGATGTATTGCCAATTTCAAACTTCACAGACACAATGGAGTTGGAATTTGTTGGATATGAAATCAAGGAACCAAAATACACGCTAGAAGAGGCTCGTATCCACGATGCTAGCTACTCAGCACCAATTTTTGTAACCTTCCGCTTGATCAATAAAGAAACAGGCGAAATCAAAACTCAAGAAGTTTTCTTTGGTGATTTCCCAATCATGACAGAAATGGGTACTTTCATCATCAATGGTGGTGAACGTATCATCGTATCTCAGTTGGTCCGCTCACCAGGTGTTTACTTTAACGATAAAGTTGATAAAAACGGTAAAGTGGGCTACGGTTCAACTGTCATCCCTAACCGTGGAGCTTGGTTGGAACTTGAAAGCGACTCAAAAGATATTGCCTACACTCGTATCGACCGTACTCGTAAGATTCCATTTACGACCTTGGTTCGTGCGCTTGGTTTCTCAGGAGATGATGAAATCTTTGATATCTTTGGGGACAGCGAATTGGTTCGCAACACTGTTGAAAAAGATATCCATAAGAACCCAATGGACTCTCGTACCGACGAAGCTTTAAAAGAAATATACGAACGCCTTCGTCCGGGTGAGCCTAAGACTGCTGAAAGCTCACGTAGCTTGCTTGTGGCTCGTTTCTTTGACCCACGTCGTTATGACTTGGCAGCAGTTGGTCGTTACAAAATCAATAAAAAACTCAATGTTAAAACACGCTTGCTTAACCAAACTATTGCTGAGCCATTGGTAGACCCTGAAACAGGAGAAATCTTGGTAGAAGCTGGAACAATCATGACTCGTAGTGTGATTGAAAGTATTGAAAGCCATTTGGATGGTGATTTGAACAAGATTGTTTACATTCCAAATGATGCAGCGGTTGTAACTGAGCCAGTTGTTCTTCAAAAATTCAAGGTTGTTGCTCCAACTGATCCAGACCGCGTTGTAACGATCATCGGTAATGCTAATCCAGATGATAAAGTTCGCATCGTAACACCTGCAGATATCTTGGCTGAGATGAGCTACTTCCTTAACTTGGCTGAAGGACTTGGCCGTGTAGATGATATCGACCATCTTGGAAACCGTCGTATCCGTGCGGTTGGTGAATTGCTTGCTAATCAAGTACGTCTTGGACTTTCTCGTATGGAGCGTAATGTCCGTGAACGTATGTCTGTTCAAGATAATGAAGTCTTGACACCACAACAAATTATTAACATCCGTCCTGTCACAGCTGCAGTTAAAGAATTCTTTGGTTCATCACAGTTGTCACAGTTCATGGACCAACACAACCCGCTTTCTGAGTTGTCTCACAAACGCCGTTTGTCAGCCTTAGGACCTGGTGGTTTGACACGTGACCGCGCTGGATATGAAGTTCGTGACGTGCACTACACTCACTATGGTCGTATGTGTCCAATCGAGACACCTGAAGGACCTAACATCGGTTTGATCAATAACTTGTCATCTTACGGACACTTGAACAAATATGGTTTTGTTCAAACACCATACCGTAAGGTTGACCGTGAAACAGGTGTTGTTACTAACGAAATCGTTTGGTTGACAGCCGATGAAGAAGATGAATTTACTGTAGCACAGGCTAATTCTCGTCTGAATGAAGATGGAACATTTGCTGAGAAAGTTGTCATGGGACGTCACCAAGGGGTCAACCAAGAGTATCCAGCTAATGTTGTTGACTACATGGACGTATCACCAAAACAGGTAGTTGCTGTTGCGACAGCATGTATTCCTTTCTTGGAAAACGATGACTCCAACCGTGCCCTCATGGGAGCCAACATGCAACGTCAGGCTGTGCCGTTGATTAATCCAAAAGCACCTTACGTTGGTACTGGTATGGAATATCAAGCAGCCCACGACTCTGGAGCGGCTGTGATTGCTCAGTATGATGGTAAAGTTACTTACGCAGATGCTGACAAGGTAGAAGTTCGTCGTGAAGATGGTTCATTGGACGTTTACCACATCCAAAAATTCCGTCGTTCAAACTCAGGTACTGCCTACAACCAACGTACGCTTGTTAAAGTTGGCGATGTCGTTGAAAAAGGCGATTTCATTGCTGACGGACCTTCTATGGAAAATGGAGAAATGGCGCTTGGACAAAACCCAATCGTTGCCTACATGACATGGGAAGGTTACAACTTCGAGGATGCCGTTATCATGAGCGAACGCTTGGTTAAAGATGATGTCTACACATCTGTTCACCTTGAAGAATACGAATCAGAAACGCGCGATACAAAGCTTGGGCCTGAAGAAATTACTCGTGAAATTCCAAACGTTGGGGAAGATGCCCTTAAAGACCTTGACGAAATGGGTATTATCCGTATCGGTGCTGAGGTTAAAGAAGGGGATATCCTTGTAGGTAAAGTAACACCTAAGGGTGAGAAAGACCTTTCAGCTGAAGAACGTCTCTTGCACGCTATCTTCGGAGATAAATCTCGTGAAGTGCGTGATACTTCTCTTCGTGTACCACACGGTGCCGATGGTGTCGTTCGTGATGTTAAGATCTTTACACGTGCAAATGGAGATGAATTGCAATCAGGTGTTAATATGCTGGTTCGCGTCTACATCGCTCAAAAACGTAAGATCAAGGTCGGAGATAAGATGGCCGGACGTCACGGAAATAAAGGGGTTGTCTCTCGTATCGTTCCTGTAGAAGACATGCCTTACCTTCCAGATGGAACTCCAGTCGATATCATGTTGAACCCACTTGGGGTGCCATCACGTATGAATATCGGTCAGGTTATGGAGCTTCACCTTGGTATGGCTGCTCGTACTCTTGGTATTCACATCGCAACACCAGTCTTTGACGGAGCAAGTTCTGAAGACCTTTGGTCAACTGTTAAAGAAGCTGGTATGGATAGCGATGCCAAAACAATCCTTTACGATGGACGTACTGGGGAACCGTTTGATAACCGTGTTTCTGTCGGAGTCATGTACATGATCAAACTCCACCACATGGTTGACGATAAATTGCACGCGCGTTCAGTAGGACCATACTCAACTGTTACCCAACAACCACTCGGAGGTAAAGCTCAGTTTGGTGGACAACGTTTCGGTGAGATGGAGGTTTGGGCTCTTGAAGCCTACGGTGCATCAAATGTCCTTCAAGAAATCTTGACTTATAAGTCTGACGATATCAACGGACGTTTGAAAGCTTATGAAGCCATTACAAAAGGAAAACCAATTCCAAAACCAGGTGTTCCAGAATCCTTCCGAGTTCTTGTCAAAGAATTGCAATCTCTTGGTCTTGACATGCGTGTCCTAGACGAAGATGACCAAGAAGTGGAACTTCGTGACTTGGATGAAGGAATGGACGAAGATGTCATCCACGTAGATGACCTTGAAAAAGCCCGCGAAAAAGCAGCACAAGAGGCTAAAGCAGCCTTTGAAGCTGAAGAAGCTGAGAAAGAAGCAAAAGCGGAAGCAACAGAAGAAGCTGCTGAACAAGAATAAGCAGTTCACTTAGAATAGAAAGGGAAGAAATAGTGGTTGATGTAAATCGTTTTAAAAGTATGCAAATCACCCTAGCTTCTCCAAGCAAAGTCCGTTCATGGTCTTATGGAGAAGTCAAAAAACCTGAAACAATCAATTACCGTACCTTGAAACCAGAACGTGAAGGACTCTTTGATGAAGTTATCTTTGGTCCTACAAAAGACTGGGAATGTGCTTGTGGTAAGTATAAACGCATTCGTTACAGAGGAATTGTTTGTGACCGTTGTGGGGTTGAAGTAACGCGTACAAAAGTTCGTCGTGAGCGTATGGGACATATCGAATTGAAAGCTCCTGTATCTCACATCTGGTACTTCAAGGGGATTCCAAGCCGTATGGGCTTGACCCTTGATATGAGCCCTCGTGCCCTCGAGGAAGTTATCTACTTTGCGGCTTATGTGGTGATTGATCCAAAGGATACACCACTTGAGCACAAGTCTATCATGACAGAGCGCGAATACCGTGAGCGCTTGCGTGAGTATGGTTATGGATCATTCGTTGCTAAAATGGGTGCCGAAGCCATCCAAGACCTATTGAAACAAGTAGATCTTGAAAAAGAAATTGCTGAACTCAAAGAAGAGTTGAAAACAGCGACTGGACAAAAACGTGTCAAAGCCATCCGTCGTTTGGATGTTTTGGATGCCTTTTACAAGTCTGGAAACAAGCCTGAATGGATGATTCTCAACATCCTTCCGGTTATTCCACCAGATCTTCGTCCAATGTTGCAGTTGGATGGTGGTCGTTTTGCCTCATCTGACTTGAACGACCTTTACCGCCGTGTTATCAACCGTAACAACCGTTTGGCTCGTTTGCTTGAGTTGAATGCACCAGGTATCATCGTTCAAAATGAGAAGCGTATGCTTCAAGAAGCGGTTGACGCTTTGATTGACAATGGTCGTCGTGGTCGTCCAATCACAGGACCAGGTAGCCGTCCACTGAAATCATTGAGCCACATGCTTAAAGGTAAACAAGGACGCTTCCGTCAAAACTTGCTTGGTAAACGTGTTGACTTCTCAGGACGTTCAGTTATCGCCGTTGGTCCAACTCTTAAGATGTACCAATGTGGTGTGCCACGTGAAATGGCAATCGAGCTCTTTAAACCATTCGTGATGCGTGAAATCGTTGCGCGTGATATTGTGCAAAACGTCAAAGCAGCTAAACGCTTGGTCGAACGCGGAGATGAGCGTATCTGGGATATCCTTGAAGAAGTTATCAAAGAACACCCAGTGCTTTTGAACCGCGCACCGACCCTTCACCGTTTGGGTATCCAAGCCTTCGAGCCAGTCTTGATTGATGGTAAGGCCCTTCGCTTACACCCACTTGTCTGTGAAGCCTACAATGCTGACTTTGACGGAGACCAAATGGCCATCCACGTACCGCTTTCAGAAGAAGCCCAAGCAGAAGCTCGTATCTTGATGCTTGCTGCTGAGCATATCTTGAACCCGAAAGATGGTAAACCAGTTGTTACTCCATCTCAGGACATGGTTTTGGGTAACTACTACTTGACTATGGAAGAAGCTGGTCGTGAAGGTGAAGGAATGGTCTTCAAAGACCGTGACGAAGCGGTTATGGCTTACCGTAATGGTTATGTTCACCTTCACTCACGTGTTGGTATCGCAACAGACAGCCTCAACAAGCCTTGGACAGAAGAGCAAAAACACAAGGTATTGCTTACAACAGTTGGTAAAATCCTCTTCAACGACATCATGCCAGAGGGTCTACCATACTTGCAAGAACCAAACAATGCCAACTTGACAGAAGGCGTTCCAGCTAAATACTTCTTGCCACTTGGTGGAGATATCAAGGAAGCTATCAGCAAACTGGAACTTAACCCTCCATTCAAGAAGAAAAATCTTGGAAATATCATCGCTGAAATCTTCAAACGTTTCCGTACGACAGAAACTTCTGCCCTACTTGACCGTATGAAGAACCTCGGTTACCACCACTCAACTCTTGCAGGATTGACAGTGGGTATTGCCGATATCCCAGTCGTTGATGACAAGGCTGAAATCATTGAAGAATCACACAAACGTGTAGAACAAATCACAAAACAATTCCGTCGTGGTATGATCACAGACGACGAGCGTTACAATGCTGTTACAGCTGAATGGCGTGCTGCCCGTGAAAAACTAGAGAAACGCTTGATTGCCAACCAAGATCCTAAGAACCCAATCGTTATGATGATGGACTCTGGAGCCCGTGGTAACATCTCAAACTTCTCACAGCTTGCCGGTATGCGTGGTCTGATGGCGGCTCCGAACGGACGTATCATGGAATTGCCAATCCTTTCAAACTTCCGCGAAGGTTTGTCAGTACTCGAAATGTTCTTCTCAACTCACGGTGCCCGTAAAGGTATGACCGATACGGCCCTTAAGACAGCCGACTCAGGTTACTTGACTCGTCGTTTGGTTGACGTTGCCCAAGACGTTATCATTCGTGAGGACGACTGTGGAACAGACCGTGGTCTCTTGATCCGCTCTATCGCAGAAGGAAAAGAGATGATCGAGTCTCTCGAAGAGCGTCTCAATGGTCGTTACACTAAGAAAACTGTTAAACATCCAGAAACTGGTGCAGTGATTATCGGTCCAAATGAGTTGATTACAGAAGACAAGGCGCGTGAAATTGTTAATGCTGGTGTGGAAGAAGTGACTATCCGCTCTGTATTTACATGTAACACTCGTCATGGTGTCTGCCGTCACTGTTATGGTATTAACTTGGCGACTGGTGATGCGGTTGAAGTTGGTGAAGCAGTTGGTACAATCGCTGCCCAATCTATCGGGGAACCTGGTACACAGCTTACAATGCGTACCTTCCACACGGGTGGGGTTGCCTCAAATACCGATATCACTCAGGGTCTTCCTCGTGTCCAAGAAATCTTTGAAGCCCGCAATCCTAAAGGGGAAGCGGTTATCACAGAGGTTAAAGGACAAGTTACAGCTATCGAAGAAGATGCATCAACTCGTACTAAGAAAGTCTTTGTTAAGGGTGAAACTGGCGAAGGTGAATACGTCGTTCCATTTACAGCTCGTATGCGTGTCGAAGTTGGGGACCAAGTAGCGCGTGGTGCTGCTCTTACAGAAGGTTCTATCCAACCAAAACGTCTCCTTGCAGTTCGCGATGTCTTGTCAGTTGAAACTTACCTTCTCGGTGAAGTACAAAAAGTTTACCGTAGCCAAGGGGTAGAAATCGGTGACAAACACATCGAGGTAATGGTTCGTCAAATGATCCGTAAAGTCCGTGTCATGGATCCAGGTGACACAGATCTTCTCATGGGTACCCTCATGGATATCAATGACTTTACAGATGCCAACAAAGATGTCCTTATCGCAGGTGGAGTTCCAGCGACAGGTCGCCCAGTTCTTATGGGAATTACCAAAGCCTCACTTGAAACAAATAGTTTCTTGTCAGCGGCTTCCTTCCAGGAAACAACTCGTGTCCTTACAGATGCAGCTATCCGCGGTAAGAAAGACCATCTCCTTGGACTTAAAGAAAATGTTATCATCGGTAAGATCATCCCAGCAGGTACTGGTATGGCCCGTTACCGTAACCTTGAACCACATGCTGTCAACGAAGAAGAATACCGTAATCCTCCAGTAGAGGAAGAAGGAAATGAAGAAACAACAGAAGTAGTTGTGGATGCTGCCGTTGAAACTGTGGAAGAAACAGTAGAATAAAAGAGAATGAGAGAGCCTTCGGGTTCTCTTTCTCTTTTCTGAAAATTTTCTCCATTTTTCCATGAAATGTGGTAAAATAAAAGAAAGAAGCTGACAAAGGAGACAAGTATGGAACAAACATTTTTTATCATTAAACCAGACGGTGTAAAAAGAGGATTAGTGGGTGAGGTGTTGAAACGTATCGAACAACGTGGATTGACAATCGAAAAATTGGAGTTGCGTACAAAGGTTTCAGAAGAGTTAATTGACCAGCACTATCAGGACTTGGTTGGCCAAAGTTTTTACCCACCGATTCGTGAATTCATGACTTCAGGACCAGTTCTTGTGGGCATCATTTCTGGTCCCAAAGTAATCGAAACTTGGCGGACCATGATGGGGGCAACTCGTCCAGAAGAAGCTTTACCAGGAACTATTCGAGGTGATTTTGCAAAAGCTGCTGGAGAAAACCAAGCTATTCAAAATATTGTACATGGATCAGATTCAGAAGAGTCAGCTAAGCTAGAAATTGCTCTTTGGTTTGAAGAGAAATAATAAAAGTTTGATGTAAGGGATACTTGCATCAAACTTTTTTGCATTTTAGAGTAGAAAACTGACAGTTGAGAAATATTTTAGCAATGGTGAGAATTTCTAGCCTATAATAAGAGCAAGTAGGGAGGAAGAATGATGGAAAAAATGAAAAAGCAAATTCGTGTTTTGTTATTGCTGACGTTTTTTGGTCTTAGTAGCTGTTCTTGTTTAAGTTTATCGACTTGGGCCTTGATGTTAAATCAAAACTGCTTCTATTATTTAGTTGGCATGTTGCTCCTTGCCAGTATTGGTGCAGGGCTAAACTACTATAGTGGACAGCGAAATCAATCTTATTCAGTTTTTAGAGCAGATAAGAAACAACTCTTGTATACTTTGTTACTCTTAGTAAACATTTTAGGTTTAGCTTTAATTGTCATAGAACATATCCTTGCAGGAAATACATCCGTAGAATGGTTTGTGGAAGCCTTTCTACCAAGTTTCTTTTTCTTATTTGGTATTGATTTGTTAGTTTTTCTGCCGATTCAGAAGTATGTAAATGGATTGAAAAAGATTTTGGGTAAGAAGGAAATCTGTTTTATTAGTGGACTAGCTATTCTAATCTTTCTCAGAAATCCTTGGATGCTATTATCCATGACCTTTTATATTACCTTGGGAATGCTATTTTTAGGACTGTTGGTGCCAAAAGTCATTCGCTGGGAAGTTTCGTTTTACAGCCATTTGATGAGAGATATCTTATTAGTTGTCTTCTTACTATTTCTATTTTAAAATCAAAATAAGAACTGACCGAANTTTTTACAATTCATAATATGGAATTCACAGATAATATCTCGACAAAGAACAACTTTTTGGTATAATAGAAACATGTACACTAAAAACGAAGAAGAGTTACAGTCCTTAGGTGAACGTTTGGGCTACTTATTAGAAAAGAATGATGTTTTAATTCTAACTGGAGAACTTGGAGCAGGCAAAACGACCTTTACAAAAGGTCTAGCTAAAGGGTTACAGATTTTCCAGATGATTAAGAGTCCAACCTACACTATCGTAAGAGAGTATGAAGGTCGTCTTCCGCTTTACCACCTAGATGTTTATCGTATTGAGGGAGATGCGGATTCTATTGATTTGGATGAGTTTCTCTTTGGTGGTGGGGTAACTGTCATCGAGTGGGGACATCTTTTAGGTGATGCCTTGCCAGATAATTATTTAGAATTGGAAATTCTAAAAGAAGAAGACGGTCGCAGATTACATTTCCAAGCAAAGGGTTTGCGTGCAGAAAAACTCTTAGAGGAGCTTCAACATGGAGTATGAATTGCTCATTAGAGAAGCAGAACCTAGTGATGCGGCTGAATTAGTGACATTTTTAAATCGTGTCAGTGTAGAAACAGATTTTACCAGTCTGGACAGGAATGGCATTTTGATGACAGATACTGAGATGGAGTTGTTTTTGGATAAACAGGCTCACTCGGAAAATCAAATCACTTTACTGGCCTTGCTGAATGATGAAATTGCTGGTCTTGTAAATATCACAGCTGATCAACGCAAGAGAGTTCGTCATATTGGAGATCTCTTTATTGTGATTGGTAAGAAGTATTGGAATAATGGACTGGGGAGTTTGTTACTTGAAGAAGTCATAGAATGGGCACAGGCTAGTGGCATTCTTCGTCGACTTCAACTTACTGTCCAAACTCGTAATCAGGCTGCAGTTTATCTATATCAAAAACATGGCTTTGTAATTGAAGGTAGACAAGAGCGCGGTGCGTACATAGAAGAAGGGGAATTTATCGATGTTTACCTGATGGGTAGGCTGATAGATTAATAGAAATATGGTTAAAAAAATTATTGGAATGGTGCTAGCTTTTCTAGCTGTGACGGTTTTGGGTGTGGGTGTTTTTGCTTATACTATTTATCAGCAAGGTACACAAACCTTATCAAAAACCTATAAAAAAATCGGAGAAGAAACCAATGTTATTGAGGCGACTGAACCCTTAACGATTCTTTTGATGGGGGTTGATACTGGGAATGTAGAGCGTACAGATCAATGGGCTGGAAATAGTGATTCCATGATTCTCTTGACGGTGAATCCACATACTAAGAAAACCATGATGTTGAGTTTGGAACGTGACATCCTGACTAAAATTCAGCATAAAGATGGCCAGATTGAGGAAGCGAAGTTAAACGCTGCCTATGCTGGTGGTGGTGCAGAGTTAGCTATTTCAACCATTCAAAAGATGATGAATATCCATATCGATCGCTACATTATGGTTAATATGCAAGGATTGCAACAATTAGTCGATGCAGTGGGTGGTATAACCGTCAACAACACGCTAGGCTTCCCAATTTCTATTAGTGATCAAGAGGAATTTAATACCATTTCTATCGGTGTTGGAGAACAGACAATAAATGGAGAAGAAGCGCTTGTTTATTCCCGCATGCGTTATCAAGACCCAGAAGGAGACTACGGACGTCAGAAGCGTCAGCGTGAAGTCATTCAAAAGGTTGTTGAAAAAGTTCTTAGTTTGAATAGCGTTAGTCACTATCAGTCTATCTTAAAAGCTTTAAGCACTAATATGCAGACTAATATTGATTTATCTGCGAAAAGTATTCCAAGCTTGTTGGGCTATAAAGATTCATTTAAAACCATTGAATCACAACAGTTGAAGGGTGAGGGAGAGATGTTGCAAGGTATTTCTTACCAGATTGTTTCGAGAGAGCATATGTTGGAAATGCAGAATATATTGCGACGTTCTTTGGGACAAGAAGAAGTCACTCAGCTGGAAACAAATGTTGTCTTATTTGAAGATTTGTTTGGACGGGTGCCTGTTGGTGATGGGGAGAATCAACAACAAGGTGTCTTTGTAACAAATGAAGTAGAATAGTTCGTTTTTTAATACAAATAAAAAATTAATCGTGGGAAATTTCCTGCGATTTTTTCAAAAAAATACGAATAGATAGGTAGGAGGAAATATGAAAGCAGAAATTATTGCTGTTGGAACAGAGATTTTGACAGGGCAGATTGTCAATACCAATGCCCAGTTTTTATCGGAAAAACTAGCAGAGATTGGGGTAGACGTATATTTTCAGACGGCTGTAGGAGACAATCAAGCTCGTCTCTTGTCTTTGCTCGAAATTGCCAGTCAACGGAGCAATCTGGTGATTTTAACAGGTGGTTTGGGGCCAACTGAGGACGATTTGACCAAACAAACTTTGGCTAAATTCTTAGGGAAATCATTAGTCTTCGATCCTCAGGCACAGGAGAAGTTGGATGTCTTTTTTGCCCAGCGACCAGACTATGCCCGAACACCGAATAACGAAAGACAAGCTCAAATTGTAGAAGGAGCGACTCCGCTGCCCAACGAAACAGGACTGGCTGTGGGAGGAATATTGGAAATCGATGGAGTGACCTACGTCGTCCTTCCTGGTCCGCCAAGTGAATTGAAACCCATGGTCTTAAACCAACTTCTACCCAAGTTGATGACAGGGAGCAAGCTGTATTCCCGAGTTCTTCGTTTCTTTGGAATTGGCGAAAGTCAGCTGGTGACGATTTTAGCTGATTTGATTGATAATCAAACAGATCCGACCTTGGCCCCTTATGCTAAGACAGGAGAAGTCACTCTGCGTCTGTCAACAAAGGCTAGCAGTCAAGAAGAGGCGAATCAAGCGCTGGATATCTTGGAAAATCAAATCTTGGACTGCCAGACTTTCGAAGGAATTTCTTTACGAGACCTCTGTTATGGTTATGGAGAGGAGGCTAGCTTGGCCAGCATTGTGGTAGAAGAACTGAAAAAACAAGGGAAAACTATCACGGCTGCAGAGAGTTTGACGGCAGGGCTTTTCCAAGCTACTGTGGCGGATTTTTCAGGAGCTTCAAGTATATTTAAGGGTGGTTTCGTGACCTATAGCCTGGAGGAGAAATCAAAGATGTTGGATATTCCTGCCAAGGATTTAGAAGAACATGGTGTGGTGTCTGCATTTACAGCTCAGAAGATGGCTGAGCAGGCACGAATCAAGACCCAGTCTGATTTTGGCCTTAGTTTGACTGGAGTGGCAGGACCAGATAGCCTGGAAGGACATCCAGCTGGGACAGTCTTCATAGGCTTGGCTCAAGAGCAAGGAACTGAGGTTATCAAGATTAATATTGGAGGCAGAAGTCGAGCAGATGTACGTCACATTGCGGTTATGCATGCCTTTAACCTAGTTCGCAAGGCTTTATTAAGTGACTAACTTTTGATATAATAGTAGATAGGTCTAAGGACCATTAGAATGTAGGAGAATAGAATGGCGAAAAAACCAAAAAAATTAGATGAAATTTCAAAAAAATTCGGGGCTGAACGTGAAAAAGCCTTGAATGACGCTCTTAAATTGATTGAGAAAGACTTTGGTAAGGGTTCAATCATGCGTTTAGGTGAACGTGCAGAGCAAAAGGTGCAGGTGATGAGCTCAGGTTCCTTGGCGCTTGATATTGCCCTTGGTTCAGGTGGTTATCCTAAGGGACGTATCATCGAAATCTACGGACCAGAGTCATCTGGTAAGACAACGGTTGCTCTTCATGCAGTTGCGCAAGCGCAAAAAGAAGGTGGTATTGCTGCCTTTATTGATGCGGAACATGCTCTCGATCCAGCTTATGCTGCGGCCCTTGGTGTCAACATTGACGAATTGCTCTTGTCACAACCAGACTCAGGAGAGCAAGGTCTTGAGATTGCAGGAAAATTGATTGACTCAGGTGCTGTAGATCTTGTCGTGGTCGACTCAGTTGCTGCCCTTGTGCCTCGTGCGGAAATTGATGGAGATATCGGTGATAGCCACGTTGGTTTGCAGGCTCGTATGATGAGCCAGGCTATGCGTAAACTTGGTGCTTCTATCAATAAAACCAAAACAATTGCCATCTTTATCAACCAATTGCGTGAAAAAGTTGGGGTGATGTTTGGAAATCCAGAAACAACTCCTGGTGGACGTGCTCTGAAATTCTACGCATCAGTCCGTTTGGATGTTCGTGGAAGCACACAAATCAAGGGAACTGGTGACCAAAAAGATACCAATGTCGGTAAAGAAACTAAAATCAAGGTCGTGAAAAATAAGGTGGCTCCACCGTTTAAGGAAGCCTTCGTTGAAATCATGTACGGAGAAGGGATTTCTAAGACTGGTGAGCTTTTGAAGATTGCAAGCGATTTGGATATCATCAAAAAAGCAGGAGCTTGGTACTCTTACAAGGATGAGAAAATCGGGCAAGGTTCTGAAAATGCTAAGAAATACTTGGCAGATAACCCAGAAGTCTTTGATGAGATTGACCATCAAGTCCGTGTTCAATTTGGTTTGATTGATGGAGAGGAAGCTTCTGTAGAAGGTGTTGAAACTAAAAAAGATGAAGCAGTTCAAGTAGACTCTGTGAATGAAGAAGTTACACTTGACCTAGGCGACGAGCTTGAAATCGAAATTGAAGAATAAGCTGTTAAAGTAGTGGAGAACATCCGCTGCTTTTTTGGTTTTTGATTCAAGTTTTTAGATCATCTATAGTTTGCTGTTTCTTGTCGCTCCTTTCGAAAGCTGATATAATAGCCTTATGAATAAAAAACGAACAGTGGACCTGATACATGGTCCGATTCTTCCCTCGCTCTTAAGCTTCGCCTTCCCAATCTTGCTATCAAATATTTTTCAACAGCTCTATAATACTGCTGATGTCTTGATTGTTGGGCGTTTTCTTGGTCAAGAATCCTTGGCTGCAGTAGGAGCGACGACAGCAATTTTTGACTTGATTGTAGGATTTACTCTTGGTGTTGGTAATGGCATGGGAATTGTCATTGCCCGTTATTACGGGGCTCGGAATTTTATAAAAATTAAGGAAGCAGTAGCAGCCACCTGGATTTTAGGTGCTCTTTTGAGTGTTGTAGTTATGCTGCTGGGCTTTCTTGGTTTGTATCCTCTCTTGCAATACCTAGATACTCCTGCAGAAATCCTTCCTCAGTCTTATCAATATATTTCTATGATTGTAACCTGTGTTGGTGTCAGCTTTGCTTATAATCTTTTTGCAGGCTTGTTGCGGTCTATTGGGGACAGTCTGGCTGCGCTTGGTTTTTTGATTTTCTCTGCTCTGGTCAATGTGGTTCTGGATCTCTATTTTATTACGCAATTGCATCTTGGAGTTCAATCGGCGGGACTTGCTACCATCATTTCGCAGGGTTTATCAGCGGTTCTTTGCTTTTATTATATCCGTAAGAGTGTGCCTGAGCTACTCCCTCAACTCAAGCATTTCAAATGGGACAAGGCCTTATACGCCGATCTCTTGGAGCAAGGTTTGGCTATGGGCTTGATGAGTTCAATTGTGTCCATTGGTAGTGTGATTTTACAGTCTTCTGTTAATACCTTTGGAGCCGTGATTATTAGTGCCCAGACGGCAGCTCGACGCATTATGGCCTTCGCCCTTCTTCCTATGACCGCTATTTCTGCATCAATGACGACCTTTGCTTCTCAGAATCTAGGAGCTAAGCGACCAGACCGCATTGTTCAAGGACTTCGAATCGGCAGTCGTTTAAGTATATCCTGGGCAGTTTTTGTTTGTGTCTTCCTCTTTTTTGCCAGTCCAGCCTTGGTTTCCTTCTTGGCTAGTTCGACGGATGATTACTTGGTAGAAAATGGTAGTCTGTACTTGAAAATCAGTTCAGCCTTTTATCCTATTTTGAGTCTCTTGTTGATTTATCGCAATTGTTTGCAGGGTTTGGGGCAAAAAGTCCTTCCGCTGGTTTCTAGCTTTATCGAACTAATCGGGAAAATCGCTTTTGTGGTCTTGATTATTCCTTGGGCAGACTATAAGGGAGTTATCCTGTGCGAACCCCTTATCTGGGTTGCCATGACCATCCAACTGTATTTCTCACTGTTTCGTCACCCCTTGATAAAAGAAGGTAAGGTCATCTTGGCAACCAAAGTGCTATCCTAGTTGGATTTACTGAATAAAATCTATTTCCTCTAGTGAAAATCGAAAAAACTTGTGTTATAATAAGAAAGATTAAAATGTGAAAAAAGGAGATTCCTAATGGGACGTAAATGGGCCAATATCGTAGCCAAGAAAACGGCTAAAGATGGAGCTAACTCTAAAGTATATGCAAAATTTGGTGTAGAAATCTATGTAGCAGCTAAAAAAGGTGATCCAGATCCAGAATCAAACTCAGCCTTGAAGTTCGTTATCGACCGTGCTAAACAAGCTCAAGTGCCAAAACACGTTATCGATAAAGCTTTGGACAAGGCTAAAGGAAACACAGACGAAACCTTTACAGAAGGACGTTACGAAGGTTTTGGACCAAATGGTTCTATGTTGATTGTGGATACTTTGACTTCAAACGTTAACCGCACAGCGGCTAATGTCCGTGCAGCTTTTGGTAAAAACGGAGGAAACATGGGCGCTTCAGGTTCTGTTTCTTACCTCTTTGACAACAAAGGTGTTATTGTATTTGCAGGTGAAGATGCGGACGCGGTCTTTGAGCAATTGCTAGAAGCAGATGTGGATGTGGATGATGTAGAAGCAGAAGAAGGAACAATCACAGTCTACACAGCGCCAACTGACCTTCACAAGGCTATCGTTGCCCTTCGTGAGTCAGGTGTCGAAGAATTCCAAGTTACTGAATTGGAAATGATTCCTCAGTCAGAAGTTGAATTGTCAGGCGATGACCTTGAAACCTTTGAAAAACTTTACAGCGTCCTTGAGGACGACGAAGACGTACAAAAGATTTATACGAACGTAGACGGGTTCTAATTTAACCTAGAGAACATGATCCTAAGTGAAAAAATCACTTGGGATTTTTTGAATCAAGAAAATAGTTCTCTAGGAAACTTTTTCTTGACATCTCTTTTCAAAGTGATAAAATAGTTCTCATGAAAACTTATTTAGTTCCTAGGAGAACTAAATGCAATGGTTAGAAAGGAGTAAGTATGGATAAACCGATGTTAGTCTTTAAGCGTTTTGGTCATCAGATTCACCTCATGGTGCAAAAGGAAGCCAAACGTTGTGGTATTGAATTTATGGGTGGGCCGCAAGGTCAGGTTATGCGTTTTTTGGATAATCGTGAGAAAAACCAAGACTTGGTCTTGATTAAAGATATCGAGCAGGAACTCAATATTAGCAAGTCTGTTGCTAGTAATTTGGTCAAGCGTATGGTGCAAAATGGTTTGGTGGAATTGGAGGCGAGTCCTAGCGATAAGCGGGCAAAATTTGTTCGTTTGACGGACAAAGCACGTTCGCAGATGCAACAGGTTAAGGCCTTCTTTGAACGCATAGACAAGCAGTTGATGGAAGACATTGATGAAGATGAATTACTGATTTTTGAGAAAGTTCTCGGTCAACTACAGGCAAATATCGAGGGAATAGGAGGAGAGAATGAAGAAATTAGCCAAACGAATTAGTAGAAAAGAATGGGGGATGATTTTACTAGCCATTCTCTTTACTTGCTTTTCGGTCTATCTAGAGTTGGAAGTGCCAACCTATATCTCAAAAATTACGGATTTACTAGGTAGTCAAGGAACTAATTTAGAAGAGTTGTGGCAGCCGGCAAGTATGATGGTTGGAATGTCCTTTCTTGCCTTCTTGTCCGTAGTTGCAGTTGGATTTTTTGCATCCCGAGTGGCGGCTTCTTATACTAGTAGGCTGAGAAGTGATATTTTTAACCGAGTTTTGGATTACTCGCAGACAGAGATTAAGAAATTCTCTATTCCCAGTCTTTTAACTCGTACCACCAATGACATTACTCAAGTTCAGATGTTGATTACCATGGGCTTGCAAGTAGTTACGCGTGGTCCGATTATGGCTATCTGGGCTATCGGGAAGATTTTAGGCCATTCAGAATACTGGCTCTGGGCCGTACTTGTGGCAGTGATTGTCAACGTCCTGATGACGACTGTTTTGATGACGCTAGCCTTTCCAAAACAGTCCTTGATTCAGGGGTTGACAGATAAACTGAACAGTATCACTCGTGAGAGTTTAACAGGTATTCGTGTCGTTCGCGCCTACAATGCTGAAGAATACCAAAATGAAAAATTTGCATCAGCAAATGATGAATTGACACGCTTGAATTTGTTTGTCAACCGTCTTATGGCTATTTTGAATCCTATCATGATGGGGATTTCAAGTGGTTTGAGTGTGGCGATTTACTGGATTGGAGCCTATGTGATTAACGACGCTGCTCCGATAGCGCGTCTGCCTCTCTTCAGTGACATGATTGTTTTCATGTCTTATGCCATGCAGGTTGTCATGGGCTTCCTTCTCATGGGAGCACTCTTCATCGTTCTTCCCCGAACCATGGTTTCTGCTAAGCGGATCAATCAAGTTCTAGATTTGCATTCGTCTATCCAAAATCCTGCTCAAGTGCAGCAGGTTGATGAAAACCTCAAAGGTCAGGTTGAATTTAAGGATGTGACCTTCCGCTATGCGACAAATTCGGAGGCGGTTATTGAGCATGTTAGCTTTAGAGCAGAAGCTGGTCAAACAGTGGCCTTTATTGGGTCAACAGGTTCTGGTAAATCAACTCTGGTCAATCTGATTCCACGTTTCTACGACGTGTCAGCAGGAGAAATTCTGGTAGATGGTGTCAATGTTCAAGACTATGACTTGAAAGATTTGCGCAACAAGGTTGGTTATATTCCCCAGAAAGCGGTTCTCTTTTCAGGTGATGTCAAGGGCAATCTAGACTTTGGACAGAGTCAAGAAACACCGCTTAGTGAGCAGGCTATGTGGCAGGCTTTGGAATTGGCCCAGTCTAAGAACTTTATCGAAGACAAGGAAGCTGGCTTAGAGTCAGAAGTGGCCCAAGGAGGAACCAACTTCTCAGGTGGTCAAAGACAGCGTCTGGCAATTGCGCGTGCCTTGGCTCGGAAGCCAGAAATCCTCATCTTTGATGACTCCTTCTCAGCCTTGGACTACAAGACAGACCGTGTCCTACGCCAAGATCTAGCAGAGAAAACCAAGTCTATGACCAAGCTTATCGTTGCACAGCGTATTTCAACGATTATGGATGCAGATTTGATTTTGGTCTTAGATCAAGGAAAAGTCGTGGGACAAGGCACCCACAAGGAACTTCTAGTTAATAACGAAGTTTACCAAGAAATTGCCTATTCACAACTATCGAAGGAGGAATTGGAACATGGAAAATAAGAAAATGTCTCTCTGGAAACAGAGTAAACCCTATCTTGCAGGTCTCCAGTTTGCCCTTCTGATAGCCTTTCTAGCAACAATCGTATCCAATATCATTACTGTTTATGGGCCGACTCGCATCAAGGAAATGACCAATATCATTGCCAGTGGTCTGGAAACAAGTGTGGATGTCGTAGCGGTTGCAGCTATTGGTGCTTTTTTAGTCATTATCTATGTGATTGGACTTTTATCAAATTATTTGCAGGCCTTTCTGTTTACAACAGCCATTCAACGTTTTTCAGAGCGTTTGAGAACAGCCATTGCAGAGAAAATCAATCGCCTTCCATTGAGATATTTTGATGGACACTCTCAAGGAGATACCTTGTCTCGTGTAACCAATGACGTTGACACTGCAGCCCAGTCCCTTAATCAAAGTCTGGGAACAGTTCTTTCATCCACTTTACTGGTCGTGGCAGTCTTGGTAACCATGTTTGCGATGAACTGGATTTTAGCCTTGGTGACGGTTGTGTCAACCCTTATTGGTTTTGTTTTCGTGTCTGCCTTTATGGGCAAATCGCAGGGCTTCTTTAAGAGTCAGCAACAGGATTTGGCGGCTGTCAATGGCTATGTGGAGGAAATGTACTCTGGCCATAATGTGGTGACCAGTTACAATGCCATCGAGATTACGAAAGAAGAGTTTGCGAAATTAAACAATCGTCTGTATGATAGTATCTGGAAATCTCAATTTATTTCAGGGATTATGATGCCGATTATGATGTTCATTGGGAACTTTAGCTATGCCTTGGTGATTATTGTTGGTGCAGCCTTGGCCTTAAATGGGCACATCAGTATCGGGATTATCGTTGCCTTTATGGCCTACGTTCGTATCTTTTCTCAGCCTCTTTCACAAATTGCCCAAGGGATTACTAGTCTTCAGCAGGCTAGTGCAGCCATGGGACGTGTCTTCGAATTCCTAGCTGAAGAGGAAATGGAGGATGAATCCCATAAAGAAAGACAATTGAGCGATATGAAAGGTCAAGTGGTCTTTGATCGAGTTTCCTTTGGTTACACACCAGAGAGAACTATCATCCATGACTTTTCTGCGATTGCTCATGCAGGTCAAAAAGTTGCCATTGTCGGACCGACTGGGGCTGGTAAGACAACTATTGTCAATCTTTTGATGAAGTTCTATGAGATTGATAAGGGAAGTATCCGTATCGATGGTGTGGATACCAAGGATATGAAGCGTTCGGAAGTACACGATGCCTTTTCAATGGTCTTGCAGGATACTTGGCTCTTTGAAGGAACCATTCGCGACAATCTTATCTATAACCAAACAGGTATTAGTGATGAGCGCGTGATCGAAGCCAGCAAGGCTGTAGGGATTCACCACTTTATTATGACCCTACCAGATGGTTATGATACCATCTTGGACGATACAGTGACCTTGTCTGTCGGGCAAAAACAACTCTTGACCATTGCTCGTGCTTTGCTGAAAGATGCGCCGCTCTTGATTTTAGATGAGGCGACCTCTTCGGTTGATACCCGTACAGAGGAATTGATTCAGAAAGCTATGGATCGTTTGATGGAGGGGAGAACTTCCTTTGTCATCGCCCACCGCTTGTCAACTATCCGTAATGCTGATCTTATTCTGGTTATGAAAGATGGGAATATCATCGAGCAAGGAAATCATGATGAGCTGATGGCGCAAGCTGGTTTCTACGCTGACCTCTACAACAGTCAATTTACAGAAGACGAAGCAGAAGAATAAACCCAAAGAAGGCTTGACGGCCTTCTTTTTCTGCACTATACTAGAAGACAAGTGCTTCCCTATAAGCAAAATTTGAATAAGTGATGAGAAAATATATGAAAAATTATCAAGAATGGTATGACCACATTGCTGGTAACATTGGAAATAAGCCCTTTCTTCTGAGCTTGTTAAGAACTTTCAATCGGTTCATGACAGTAGTTATGCCTATAGTCTATCTGACCTTGTTAGCAACTACCTATCTCCAACAAGGACTTGAGAAACAGGTCGGAATCTATTTGTTTATCCCTGCATCAGGTTTTGTGATTTTGTCCTTTCTTCGTAAGAAAATCAATGCCCCTAGGCCTTATGAGGAATGGGATATTAAACCCTTGCTTGACAGAGATAGTCCTGGTCAGTCTATGCCCAGTCGTCATGTCTTTTCAGCAACCATTATCTCCATGGCTTGCTTACATGCTAGTTTATCTGTAGGGGTTATCTTGTTGGTCTTGTCAGCCCTCCTCGGCCTTGTGCGAGTTCTAGGTGGCGTGCATTATCCCAAGGATGTAGTGGTTGGCTATATGTGTGCTCTTGTGTGGGGGGTGATTTTCTTTCTATGTTGACCTGTAAGTTAGGGTAGCCTTACAACCACTTACGGGTCTAAAGTAACCACTTGCTTTTTTGCTCTTGTTTTCTTATTTTAGCTTTGATATAGTAGAGTCAGAAAGGAGATGGAATGAAGTTACGAATCGAAATTGACAGCAATTTAGAGGAAACTGAAATTGTCATCAAGGCAGCGGCTTTGACAGATGAGATTGCGGATTTACAGCGGCTCTTGCAAGAGTCCAAGTCTCCTCGGTTGATTTTTTATAAGGGAACAGGTGAATATTATCTGGATTTGTCGGAAATTCTCTTCTTTGAGACGGAAGGTAGCAAGATTTATGCCCATACCCATAAAGATGCCTACGAAGTTCGGCTCAAACTCTATGAGTTAGAGGCTATCCTTCCTCGCTATTTTAGTCGAGTATCCAAGTCAACTATCGCAAATATCCGTCAGGTTTACTCGGTGGACAAGTCCTTTTCAGGAACGGGCACCATTTCCTTTTATCAGACCCATAAGGAGGTTCATGTCTCACGACATTACCAATCCCTCCTAAAAGAAAATCTAAGAAACATGAGGTAAGAACATGAAAAAGAAAGCATTTGGTATTGTGTTGCTCATTTTGGCGGCTTTAATATTATTACAAGGGAATTTTGGAATCCCTTCATTCGGCGGGCAAATTTGGCCCTTGCTTGGTATTGCATTTTTTGCCTATCAATCAGTTGGAGCTTTGTTGCGTCGTCACTTAACTTCAGCCTCTTTTACAGCTCTAGTAGCCTTAATGATTGCTAACCACTTTTATGGCATTTTACCAATTCCCAATCAGTCATTGTTCTGGGCAAGTATTTTAATCGTAATGGGTGTCAGCGCACTCACTCATTCTAACAGAACTTGGAATGGGAAAAAATGGTGGTATGATGGTAAAAAGACCATTCTTACAGATAAGGAAGTTGCTTTTGGGACTGGGACTTTCTACAAGCAAGAGCAAGAATTGGTAGAGGATCAAGTAGAAGTTGGTTTTGGGAATGCCAAGATTTATTATGACAATGCAGAGATGTTGGGAGATAGCGCAACCTTGAAGATAGAAGTCGGTTTTGGGAATGCAGTTATCTATGTTCCTCAACATTGGGGAGTTGATTTAAAGGTAGAAACTTTCTGTGGCGTAGCCAAGGCAGATACTCCTCTAGCCCCAACCAGCAAAACCTTGATTATCCGTGGAGATGTGGCTTTTGGGAAGTTGGGAATTGTCTACGTTAAATAAAAAAATCTTCCAATTCCCTTGCAAAAATGAAGAAAGTGTGATAACATAGTACGGTATGTGGTGCTAGCACATCCGCTATATTAGATCTAATAGGAGGAAAACACAAATGGCTAAAGTATGTTACTTTACAGGTCGTAAGACTGTATCAGGAAACAACCGTTCACACGCAATGAACCAAACAAAACGTGCCGTAAAACCAAACCTTCAAAAAGTTACTGTTCTTATCGATGGTAAACCTAAAAAAGTTTGGGCTTCAGCTCGTGCTTTGAAATCAGGTAAAGTTGAACGCGTTTAATAATAAAAGTAAGGAGACCTTAGGGTCTTTTTTCTTTTACTGTAGATATAAAATCATTTGAAAAATAGAGTAAATATCCGCTGATACAGTATTCTGCTTTTACACTTGGGCTGAAATATGATAAAATAGAGTATCAACTAGTTGAGGTAAAAAGGATGACTGTAAAAATTAATACAAAAGATGGTCAAATCGAACTAACAGATGAAGTGATTGCAACCGTCGTAGGTGGAGCAGCAACTGAAATTTTTGGTGTGGTCGGTATGGCTAGTAAAAATGCCCTCAAAGATAATTTCCAAGCCCTTCTAGGTAAGGAAAATTATTCTAAAGGTGTCGTCGTAAAGGCGGCCGAAGATGGCAGTATTGCAGTTGATGTATATACCGTGTTGAGCTACGGAACAAAGATTAGCGAAGTGTCGAAAAACATTCAAGAGCGTGTTCGTTTTAGTTTGGAAAACCAACTTGGAATTACCGCTCAGACTGTAAATGTCTACATTCAAAATATCAAAGTTGTAGGAGAATAACCGTGTCAAAAATTACTACTAGCTTATTTCAAGAAATGGTGCAGGCTGCATCAACTCGCTTGAATAAGCAAGCTGAATATGTCAATTCATTAAACGTCTTTCCAGTTCCAGATGGAGATACTGGAACAAACATGGGAATGACCATTGAAAATGGAGCTAAAGAAGTTGCAGACAAGCCAGCTTCTACAGTTGGCGAGGTAGCGAGCATTCTTGCCAAAGGTCTTTTGATGGGTGCGCGTGGGAACTCAGGCGTTATTACGTCTCAGCTTTTCCGTGGATTTTCACAAGCCATCAAGGATAAAGACGAGTTAACAGGTCAAGACTTGGCCCTTGCCTTCCAATCAGGTGTGGAAGTTGCTTATAAAGCAGTTATGAAACCAGTTGAAGGAACGATTTTGACAGTTTCTCGTGGGGCTGCTATCGGTGCTAAGAAAAAAGCTGAGCAAACAGATGACGCTGTTGAAGTCATGCGCGCAGCCTTGGAAGGTGCTAAAACAGCTCTAGCTAAAACACCAGACATGCTTCCAGTATTGAAAGAAGTTGGCGTTGTGGATTCAGGTGGTCAAGGACTGGTCTTCATCTATGAAGGTTTCCTTTCAGCACTTACTGGTGAATATATCGCATCTGAGGACTTTGTAGCGACTCCGGCCAACATGAGTGAAATGATCAATGCAGAGCATCATAAGTCTGTAGCTGGTCACGTAGCGACTGAGGACATCACCTTTGGTTACTGTACTGAAATCATGGTAGCTCTTAAGCAAGGTCCAACCTATGCCAAAGATTTTGACTACGACGAATTCCGTAACTACTTGAATGAGCTTGGGGATTCTCTCCTCGTTGTTAACGATGATGAAATTGTCAAAGTTCATGTCCATACAGAAGATCCAGGACTTGTTATGCAAGAAGGTCTTAAATATGGTAGCTTGGTCAAGGTAAAAGTTGACAATATGCGTAACCAACACGAAGCACAGGTTGAGAAAGAAGCTGCTCAAGTTAGCAAACCAGCTGAAGAAAAAGAATATGCTTTGATTGCTGTGGTGGCTGGTAAAGGTTTAGCAGATATCTTCCGTTCTCAAGGTGTGGATTATGTTATCGAAGGCGGTCAAACCATGAACCCTTCAACAGAAGACTTTATCAAGGCTGTTGAACAGGTCAATGCTCGTAACATTATCTTCCTACCAAACAACAAGAACATCTTCATGGCAGCTCAATCTGCAGCAGAAGTTTTGGAGCAACCAGCAGTAGTGGTGGAAGCTCGTACTTTGCCACAAGGTTTGACAAGTCTTCTCGCCTTTGATCCAAGCAAGTCCATCGAAGAAAACCAAGAGCGTATGACTGTAGCTCTTAGCGATGTCGTTAGCGGAAGCGTCACAACAGCTGTGCGTGATACAACAATCGATGGTTTGGAAATCCATGAAAACGATAATCTTGGTATGGTTGATGGGAAAATTCTTGTGTCAAACCCTGACATGCACCAAACCTTGACAGAAACATTGAAACATATGTTGGATGAAGATAGTGAGATTGTAACCTTCTATATCGGTGAAGACGGAAGCGAAGAACTTGCCAATGAAATTGCCCAAGAAATCGCAGAAGAATTCGAAGATGTTGAAGTAGAGATTCACCAAGGGCAACAACCTGTTTACCCATACCTATTTAGTGTGGAATAAGATTAATGAAGAACTGAGAAATCAGTTCTTTTTTCTTTTTGAATAATGAAATCGGTATCTTTTTAATAAAAACAAAAATAACATTCATAAATAAACGTTAAAATAGAAAATTCAGAAAATTTCTTCTTTTGTCTTGAAAATTTTTGAAAAAATGGTATGATAGTAACAAGTTATTTTTAAGAGAAGAGAAAGGGGAACAATGGAGAAAATCAGTTTAGAATCTCCTAAGACGGGGTCGGACCTAGTTTTGGAAACACTTCGTGATTTAGGAATTGATACCATCTTTGGTTATCCTGGTGGTGCAGTCTTGCCTTTTTATGATGCGATATATAATTTTAAAGGCATTCGCCACATTCTAGGACGCCATGAGCAAGGTTGTTTGCATGAAGCTGAAGGTTATGCCAAATCAACTGGAAAGTTGGGTGTTGCCGTCGTCACTAGCGGACCGGGAGCAACAAATGCCATTACAGGGATTGCAGATGCCATGAGCGATAGCGTTCCCCTTTTGGTCTTTACAGGTCAGGTGGCGCGAGCAGGTATTGGGAAGGATGCTTTTCAAGAGGCAGACATTGTGGGAATTACCATGCCAATCACTAAGTACAATTACCAAGTTCGTGAGACAGCTGATATTCCGCGTATCATTACGGAAGCTGTTCATATCGCAACTACAGGACGTCCAGGGCCAGTCGTCATTGACCTACCTAAAGACGTATCTGCTTTGGAAACAGACTTCATTTATTCACCAGAAGTGAACCTACCAAGCTATCAGCCGACTCTTGAGCCAAATGATATGCAAATCAAGAAAATCTTGAAGCAATTATCCAAGGCTAAAAAACCAGTCTTGCTAGCTGGTGGTGGAATTAGTTATGCTGAAGCTGCTGCAGAATTAAATGAATTTGCAGAACGCTATCAAATTCCGGTGGTAACCAGTCTTTTGGGACAAGGAACGATTGCAACGAGTCATCCACTCTTCCTTGGAATGGGAGGCATGCACGGGTCATTCGCAGCTAATATTGCCATGACGGAAGCGGACTTTATGATTAGTATTGGTTGCCGTTTCGATGACCGCTTGACAGGAAATCCAAAGACCTTTGCTAAGAATGCTAAGGTTGCCCACATTGATATTGACCCAGCTGAGATCGGAAAGATTATCAGTTCAGATATTCCTGTAGTTGGAGATGCTAAAAAGGCCTTGCAAATGTTACTAGCAGAACCGACAGTTCATAACAATACTGAAAAATGGATTGAAAAAGTCACTAAAGACAAGAACCGTGTTCGTTCTTATGATAAGAAAGAGCGTGTGGTTCAGCCGCAAGCTGTTATTGAACGAATTGGTGAATTGACGAATGGAGATGCCATTGTGGTAACAGACGTTGGTCAACACCAAATGTGGACAGCCCAGTATTATCCCTACCAAAATGAACGTCAGTTAGTGACTTCAGGTGGTTTGGGAACGATGGGATTTGGAATTCCAGCAGCAATTGGAGCTAAAATTGCTAACCCAGATAAGGAAGTAGTCTTGTTTGTTGGGGATGGTGGTTTCCAAATGACTAACCAGGAATTGGCTATTTTGAACATTTACAAGGTGCCAATCAAGGTGATTATGCTGAACAACCACTCACTTGGAATGGTCCGCCAGTGGCAAGAATCCTTCTATGAAGGTAGAACATCTGAGTCGGTCTTTGATACTCTTCCTGATTTCCAACTGATGGCACAGGCTTATGGCATTAAAAACTATAAGTTTGACAATCCTGAGACCTTGGCTCAAGACCTTGAAGTCATCACTGAGAATGTTCCTATGCTAATCGAGGTAGATATTTCTCGTAAGGAACAGGTGTTACCAATGGTACCAGCTGGTAAGAGTAATCATGAGATGTTGGGGGTGAAGTTCCATGCGTAGAATGTTAACAGCAAAACTACAGAATCGATCAGGAGTCCTCAATCGCTTTACCGGTGTCCTGTCTCGTCGTCAGGTTAATATCGAAAGTATCTCTGTTGGAGCAACAGAAGATCCGAATGTATCGCGGATCACCATTATTATTGATGTTGCTTCACATGATGAGGTGGAGCAAATTATCAAACAGCTCAATCGTCAGATTGATGTGATTCGCATTCGTGATATTACAGACAAGCCTCATTTGGAGCGCGAGGTGATTTTGGTTAAGATGTCAGCGCCAGCTGAGAAGCGCGCTGAGATTCTAGCGATTATTCAACCTTTCCGTGCAACGGTGGTAGACGTAGCGCCAAGCTCGATTACCATTCAGATGACAGGAAATGCTGAAAAGAGTGAAGCTCTGTTGCGAGTCATTCGACCATACGGTATTCGCAATATTGCTCGAACGGGTGCCACTGGATTTACCCGTGATTAAAAATCCAACTTAAATTTGTTAATCCAGCCTAAAAGGCAATAAATAATAGAAAAGAGAGAAAAAACTATGGCAGTTCAAATGGAATACGAAAAAGATGTTAAAGTAGCAGCACTTGACGGTAAAAAAATTGCCGTTATCGGTTATGGTTCACAAGGACATGCGCATGCGCAAAACTTGCGTGATTCAGGTCGCGATGTCATCATCGGTGTACGTCCAGGTAAATCTTTTGATAAAGCAAAAGAAGATGGATTTGACACTTACACAGTAGCAGAAGCTACTAAATTGGCTGACGTTATCATGATTTTGGCACCAGACGAAATCCAACAAGAATTGTACGAAGCAGAAATCGCTCCAAACTTGGAAGCTGGAAATGCAGTTGGGTTTGCCCATGGCTTCAACATCCACTTTGAATTTATCAAAGTTCCTGCGGATGTAGATGTCTTTATGTGTGCTCCTAAAGGACCAGGACACTTGGTGCGTCGTACTTATGAAGAAGGATTTGGTGTTCCAGCTCTTTACGCAGTATACCAAGATGCAACAGGAAATGCTAAAAACATTGCTATGGACTGGTGTAAAGGTGTTGGAGCAGCTCGTGTAGGTCTTCTTGAAACAACATATAAAGAAGAAACTGAAGAAGATTTGTTTGGTGAACAAGCTGTACTTTGTGGTGGTTTGACTGCCCTTATCGAAGCAGGTTTCGAAGTCTTGACAGAAGCAGGTTACGCTCCAGAATTGGCTTACTTTGAAGTTCTTCACGAAATGAAATTGATCGTTGACTTGATCTACGAAGGTGGATTCAAGAAAATGCGTCAATCTATTTCAAACACTGCTGAATACGGTGACTATGTATCAGGTCCACGTGTAATCACTGAACAAGTTAAAGAAAATATGAAGGCTGTCTTGGCAGACATCCAAAATGGTAAATTTGCAAATGACTTTGTAAATGACTATAAAGCTGGACGTCCAAAATTGACTGCTTACCGTGAACAAGCAGCTAACCTTGAAATTGAAAAAGTTGGTGCAGAATTGCGTAAAGCAATGCCATTCGTTGGTAAAAACGACGATGATGCATTCAAAATCTATAACTAATTGATAGAAAGTAAGGTGAAGGCGAGTTGGGGGACTAACTCGCTTTTATNATCAATTCATCTCTTTTTAAAAGATGGATTACGATAAGTTTGAAATAGTCTAGGAGAAAATGATGTTAAGTTCAAAAGATATAATCAAGGCTCATAAAGTCTTGAACGGTGTGGTTGTGAATACCCCACTGGATTACGACCATTATTTATCGGAGAAGTATGGTGCTAAGATTTATTTGAAAAAGGAAAATGCTCAACGTGTTCGTTCTTTTAAAATTCGTGGTGCCTATTATGCCATTTCGCAGCTCAGCAAGGAAGAGCGTGAGCGTGGGGTAGTCTGTGCCTCTGCGGGGAATCATGCACAGGGAGTTGCCTATACTTGTAATGAAATGAAGATTCCTGCTACTATCTTTATGCCCATTACTACTCCGCAACAAAAAATTGGTCAAGTTCGCTTTTTTGGTGGGGACTTCGTAACTATTAAACTAGTTGGAGATACTTTTGATGCTTCTGCTAAAGCAGCTCAAGAATTTACAGTTTCTGAAAATCGTACCTTTATTGATCCCTTTGATGATGCCCATGTTCAAGCTGGTCAAGGGACAGTTGCTTATGAGATTTTAGAAGAAGCTCGAAAAGAATCGATTTATTTTGATGCTGTCTTGGTTCCTGTTGGTGGTGGCGGTCTCATTGCTGGGGTTTCTACCTATATCAAGGAAACAAGTCCAGAAATTGAAGTCATTGGGGTAGAGGCTAATGGAGCGCGTTCCATGAAGGCTGCTTTTGAAGCTGGTGGACCTGTTAAACTCAAAGAAATTGACAAATTTGCGGATGGGATTGCTGTGCAAAAGGTAGGTCAGTTGACCTATGAAGCAACTCGTCAACATGTTCAAACTTTGGTAGGTGTCGATGAGGGATTGATTTCTGAAACCTTGATTGACCTTTACTCTAAGCAAGGGATTGTCGCAGAACCTGCTGGAGCGGCTAGTATCGCCTCTTTAGAGGTTTTGGCTGAATATATCAAGGGGAAAACCATTTGTTGTATCATTTCTGGAGGAAATAATGATATCAACCGTATGCCTGAAATGGAAGAACGTGCCTTGATTTATGATGGAATCAAGCATTACTTTGTGGTTAATTTTCCACAGCGTCCGGGGGCTTTGCGTGAATTTGTAAATGATATCTTGGGGCCAGATGATGATATCACACGTTTTGAGTATATCAAACGAGCTAGCAAGGGGACAGGCCCAGTATTGATTGGGATTGCCTTGGCAGATAAGCATGATTATGCAGGCTTGATTCGTCGAATGGAAGGTTTTGATCCAGCTTATATTAACTTAAATGGTAACGAAACGCTCTATAATATGCTTGTCTGAGGACTAATAAAAAAATATCATATTATTTGCACAATTGATGTATAGGTGCTATAATGAAGATGAAGAAAGGGGGCGATTCCTATGGACTTAGGAAATCGGTTACGCTATTTCTATCATAACTCATTATAGTACCTATGTTTTTTGATTCAGTTTATAGTAAGGGAGTAAAATTACTTGTTATATGTAAGGAGTTTTTTGAAATCTACTATTTTATATATAGCTAATCTGAAATTTGGCTAAATATAATAGGAATTAGAAAAAATAATCAATACTAATGAGAAGCCTTATACTGAGTTAACTGAGAAGAGTGATAAGATACTAAGAAGATAAAAACAGTGGAAAATGTTGGAAGATAGGATACTATTGTTTCCTAACTACTCATCTTTTTATAGGTTTGAAGAAATAAAAAGTAAACTTGATAAAGTAAATAAATAGTACAAGTTGACCAAATGATTGAATGCTGGTGCAGACATGAAAAAGTCTAAAAGGAGAAAAATACTCGTTAGAAATGGTTTAGAGCAGAAGATTATTTTGTCAAATTTTTTTGTTTTACAGTGGAATAAATAATATGAAATAAGATTAGAATATGTCTAGATTATCGAGAATCAGCATCTGTCAAATACGAATATTATTACATAAATAAGATTTAATAATACAGTTATTTTAAAGAACTATAAAAATTGTTTTCGACAATGAAAAACCTACATATTATCGGCTTTAATAAGATAGTAACAGAAAAATAAATCATTATTTTTATTGAATATATGTTTTTTTATTGACAAAACACATAAAAACGTATACAATTAAATATCGTAAAGAAGAAAATAGGAGAAGGACATGGCTAAGTCAAACTTTGAAAAAGTAGAATCAGTTGTTGGCTGGGTTCGTGATAAGAAGATCACAGGCTACCGTATCTCTAAAGAAACGAATGCGCGTGAAATGTCTATCATTGCTCTAGCGCAGGGGCGTGCAAAAGTAAAAAATATTTCGTTTGAAACGGCTCTAGGTTTAATTGATTTCTATGATAAAAATCATGAAAAATTTGAAGATTAATCTTTGGATAATGGCGGATTCTTGAATAAGGTCTGCCTTTTCATTTTGATACTCAATGAAAATCAAAGAGCAAACTAGGAAGCTAGCCGTAGGTTGCTCAAAACACTATTTTGAGGTTGCAGATAGAGCTGACGTGGTTTGAAGAGATTTTCGAAGAGTATGAGGACAGCAAAAAGACTGCACGATTGATGCAGCCTTTTCTTTTTATTTGAGATAGCGTTGAAGGAACTCTTTTGTACGGTCTTCTTTAGGATTGGTGAAGAGGTCTTCTGGTTTGCCTTCTTCAGCAATCACGCCCTTATCCATAAAGATAACACGGTGAGAGACATCACGGGCAAATTCCATTTCGTGAGTCACGACAATCATAGTCAAGCCTTCCTGAGCCAGATTTTGCATGATTTTGAGGACTTCTCCAACCATTTCTGGATCGAGAGCTGATGTTGGTTCATCAAAGAGAATAGCGTCCGGATTCATGGAGAGGGCACGAGCGATGGCCACACGTTGTTTTTGACCTCCTGAGAGTTGTTTTGGTTTCGCTTGCCAGTAGCGTTCTCCCATGCCGACCTTTTCAAGGTTTTCTTTGGCAATCTTTTCAGCTTCTGTACGTTCGCGTTTAAGGACAGTTGTCTGAGCGACAATTGTGTTTTCAAGAACGTTGAGATTTTCAAAGAGGTTAAAGGATTGGAACACCATCCCCAACTTTTCACGGTATTGCGTGAGGTCATAGCCTTTTTCGAGGACGTTTTGTCCATGATAAAGGATTTGTCCATCAGTTGGCGTTTCAAGGAGGTTAATGGAGCGTAGGAAGGTTGATTTTCCGCTTCCAGAGCTTCCGATGATAGAGATTACCTCTCCCTTGTGGACAGTGAGTGAAATGTCTTTTAACACTTCGTTTTGACCATAGGATTTTTTGAGGTGTTTAATTTCAAGGATTGCTTGTGTCATTATTTCAAATCCTCCGTTTGCATTTGGTTAGCACCTGTAGTATAGGTATCCATGTCCATTCGGCGTTCGATGAAGCGTAGGATACGTGTTACGGTGAAGGTGAGGACAAAGTAAATCACGGCGATGATTGTAAATGTCTGGAAGTATTGATAGGTTTGTGTTGCTACGGTATTTCCTGAGAAGTAAAGTTCGACAACCGAGATAACGTTCAATACAGATGTATCTTTGATATTGATGACAAATTCATTACCAGTTGCTGGTAGGATGTTACGAACTACCTGAGGGAGGACAATCTTACGCATGGTTTGGTTATGGGTCATACCAAGAGCAGTCGCGGCTTCAAATTGTCCCTTGTCAACTGCTAGGATACCACCACGAACAATTTCAGTCATGTAGGCACCGGTGTTGATCGAAACGATGAAGATAGCAGCCAGTGTACGGTCAAGGTTGATACCGAAAGCTTGGGCAGTTCCATAGTAGATAACCATCGATTGAACAATCATAGGTGTACCACGGAAAATTTCAATGTAGACATTGAGGATCCAGCCGACTAGTTTTTGTAGACCATAAATGGCTTTATTCTCAGATAGAGGAGCAGTACGGAAGACACCAATGGCAAGGCCGATAATGAGACCTGTGATGGTTCCGACGATAGAGATTAAAAGAGTGACACCAGCACCACGCAAAAGTTGTTGCCAGTTTTCAGAAAGAATTTTAGCGACTTGGCTAAAGAAACTACTGCTAGTCTCTTCAGTTGTTGTAGCTTCGGCAGGTTGTTCCTTGATCATACGATCCATCAAGGCAACTTGATCGTCTTTTGAAATAGTTTCAATGCTGGCATTGATTTGGCTAATACGGTTGTCATCTTTACGAAGTCCAATGGCGATAGCTGTATCTTCTTCCCCCGTTTTGAAACCTGGTTCTACTTGAACCATCTTGAACTTAGAGTTCGCAGCTTCAGCAGTCAGTGCTTCTGGGCGTTCAGAAACATAAGCATCAATGACACCAGCCTCAAGAGCTTGGCGCATTTGAGCGAAGTCTCCCATGGCAGTTTCTTTTTTAGCACCTGGGATTTGTGCAATCAAGTCATAAAGATAGACACCTTGTTGAGAAGTGATTTTCGCACCATTAAAGTCATCCAAAGATTTAGCACTTGCGTAGGCAGAATCTTTTTTGATAAGCAAAACTGGTTCGCTAGTGTAGTAACTGCTTGAAAAGGCAATTTCTTGTTTGCGTTCGGCAGTTGGACTCATACCTGCGATAATCATGTCAATCTTACCAGAAGTAAGGGCAGGAACTAGACCTTCCCACTTTGTTTTAACAACCAAAGGTTCTTTACCTAAGTCCTTAGCGATTTTCTTGGCGATTTGAACATCGTATCCGTTAGCATACTGGTTAGTCCCATCGATTTTGACAGCCCCATTGCTATCATCATCCTGAGTCCAGTTAAAGGGAGCATATGCTGCTTCCATCCCGATGCGTAAATATTCATCGGCTTGGGCAACATTGACAAGTCCCAGCATCAGCAAGAGACTTGTGAAAATAGATAAGTATATTTTTCTCATGATTTCTCCTATTTCTAATCTATTAAAAAATAACTGTCTCCTATTTTATCGAAAAAAACTCTATTTTTCAATATAGGTAAGCCCTTACTTGAGAAAAAATGATATAATGATAGCAAAGATAAAAAGGGGGATTAGTTGATGAAAAAAACTTTTTTCTTACTGGTGTTAGGCTTGTTTTGCCTTCTTCCACTCTCTGTTTTTGCCATTGATTTCAAGATAAACTCTTATCAAGGAGATTTGTATATTCATGCAGACAATACGGCAGAATTTAGACAAAAGATAGTTTATCAGTTTGAGGAGGACTTTAAGGGCCAAATCGTGGGACTTGGACGTGCAGGTAAGATGCCTAGTGGATTTGACATTGATCCTCATCCAAAGGTTCAGGCTGCGAAAAACGGTGCTGAACTGACAGACGTTACTAGCGAAGTGACAGAAGAGGCGAATGGTTATACTGTGAAAGTCTACAATTCAGGTCAGGAGGGTGACATAGTTGAAGTTGACCTCACATGGAATTTAAAAAATTTGCTTTTTCTATATGATGACATCGCTGAATTAAATTGGCAACCTCTGACAGATAGTTCAGGAACTATTGGAAAGTTTGAATTTCATGTAAGGGGAGACAAGGGGGCTGAAAAACTCTTTTTCCATACAGGGAAACTTTTTAGAGAGGGAACGATTGAAAAGAGTAACCTTGATTATACTATCCGTTTAGACAATCTCCCGCCTAAGCGTGGAGTTGAATTGCATGCCTACTGGCCTCGAACTAATTTTGCTAGCGCTAGGGATCAGGGATTGAAAGGAAATCGTTTAGAAGAATTTAATAAGATAGAAGACTCGATTTTTAAAGAAAAAGAGCAAAGTAAACAACTCGTTACCTGGGTCTTCCCTTTGATACTTTCTATCTCCTTGTTATTAAGTGTCTGTTTCTATTTTATTTATAGAAGAAAGACCACTCCTTCGGTCAAATATGCCAAAAATCATCGTATCTATGAACCACCAATGGAATTAGAGCCTATGGTTTTATCAGAAGCAGTCTACTCGACCTCCTTGGAGGAAGTGAGTCCTCTAACAAAAGGAGCAGGTAAATTTACCTTTGATCAACTTATTCAAGCTACCTTGCTAGATGTGATAGACCGTGGAAATGTCTCTATCATTTCAGAAGGAGATGCAGTTGGTTTGAGGCTAGTAAAAGAAGATGGTTTGTCAAGCTTTGAGAAAGACTGTCTAAATCTGGCTTTTTCAGGCAAAAAAGAAGAAACTCTTTCCAATTTGTTTGCGGATTACAAGGTATCTGATAGTCTTTATCGTAGAGCCAAAGCTTCTGATGAAAAACGGATTCAAGCAAAGGGGCGTCAGCTCAAATCTTCTTTTGAAGAAGTATTGAACCAGATGCAAGAAGGAGTGAGAAAACGAATTTCCTTCTGGGGGCTCCCAGATTATTATCGTCCTTTAACTGGTGGGGAAAAGGCCTTGCAAGTGGGTATGGGGGTCTTGACTATCTTGCCCCTATTTATCGGATTTGGTTTGTTCTTGTACAGTTTGGATGTTTATGGCTATCTTTACATCCCCTTGCCAATACTTGGTTTTCTAGGTTTGGCGTTGGCTGTTTTCTATTATTGGAAGCTTCGATTAGATAATCGTGATGGTGTCCTAAATGAAGCAGGAGCAGAAGTATACTATCTCTGGACCAGTTTTGAAAATATGTTGCGTGAGATTGCACGATTGGATCAGGCTGAATTGGAAAGTATTGTGGTCTGGAATCGCCTTTTGGTCTATGCGACCTTATTTGGCTATGCGGACAAGGTCAGCCATTTGATGAAGGTTCATCAGATTAAAGTGGGAAATCCAGATATCAATCTCTATGTAGATTATGGCTGGCACGGTATGTTTTATCATTCAAGCGCGCAAATGAGCCATTATGCCAGCATCGCAAACACAGCAAGTACCTATTCCGTATCTTCTGGAAGTGGAAGTTCTGGCGGTGGCTTCTCTGGAGGCGGAGGTGGCGGCAGTATCGGTGCCTTTTAAAGAGAGCTAAAATATGCTATAATGGGAGATAGAAAAAGGAGTAATCTATGTATCTTATTGAAATTTTAAAATCTATCTTCTTCGGTATTGTTGAAGGAATTACGGAATGGTTGCCGATTTCCAGTACAGGTCACTTGATTTTAGCAGAGGAGTTTATCCAATACCAAAATCAGAATGAATCTTTTATGTCCATGTTTAATGTTGTGATTCAGCTTGGTGCGATTTTAGCGGTTATGGTCATTTACTTTAACAAGCTCAATCCTTTCAAACCGACTAAGGACAAGCAGGAAGTTCGTAAGACTTGGAGACTGTGGTTGAAGGTCTTGGTTGCCACTTTACCTTTGCTTGCAGTATTTAAGTTTGATGATTGGTTTGATACTCACTTCCATAATATGGTTTCAGTTGCTCTCATGTTGATTATTTATGGGATTGCCTTTATCTATTTGGAAAAGAGAAATAAAGCTCGTGCTATTGAACCAAGTGTAACAGAGTTGGACAAGCTTCCTTATACGACAGCCTTCTATATCGGACTCTTCCAAGTTCTTGCTCTTTTACCAGGGACTAGCCGTTCAGGAGCAACGATTGTCGGTGGTTTGTTGAATGGAACTAGTCGTTCTGTTGTGACAGAATTTACCTTCTATCTTGGAATTCCAGTTATGTTTGGAGCTAGCGCATTAAAGATTTTCAAATTTATAAAAGCAGGACAGCTCTTGGACTTCGGGCAATTGTTCTTGCTCTTGGTTGCCATGGGAGTAGCTTTCGCAGTCAGCATGGTCGCTATTCGTTTCTTGACCAGCTATGTGAAAAAACACGACTTCACCCTTTTCGGTAAATACCGTATCGTGCTTGGTAGTATCTTGCTACTTTATAGCTTTGTCCGTTTATTTGTATAAGAAAAACCTTGAAGAGTTAGCTCTTCAAGGTTTTAAAATCCAGTCACGGTAATCCCCAACAGGCGGACACCTCTTTCTTTCTCGCTTAATTCTTCATAGAGTTGCAGGGCTATTTGGCTTATCTGACTAGCATCCTGTGTTTTTTGAGTCAGACTTTTTCGTTTAGTAAGAGTTGAAAAGTCCTCGTAGCGGATTTTCAAAATGACAATTTTTCCAGCTTTGTCTTGCTGATTGAGATTGAGAGCGACTCTTTCTGATAGGAGAGTCAGTTCTTTTTTGATGTCTTCCTCGGCACGGAGAATCTTTCCATAGGTTTTCTCCTTGCCGATTGACTTACGGATGCGATTGGATTTGACTGGAGAGTTGTGAATGCCACGAGCCTTTCGATACAGGTCATAGCCCAGTCTGCCAAAGCGGTCTATCAGAGTCACTTCAGGAACTTCAAGTAGGTCTGCGCCAGTAAAAACACCCATTTGATTCAGACGTTCTACCGTCTTTTTTCCTACTCCATGAAACTTGGAAATATCCATTTGTTTGAGAAAATCTTCAGCTTGTTCAGGTAAAATCACTGTTAAACCATGTGGTTTTTGATAATCACTCGCCATTTTAGCTAAGAATTTGTTGTAAGAAACACCGGCAGAAGCAGTTAGATGAAGTTCTTGCCAGATATCCTCTTGAATGAGACGAGCAATTTTGACGGCTGACTTGATGCCGAGTTTATTTTCTGTTACATCCAAATAGGCTTCGTCAATACTCATAGGTTCAATCAAATCTGTATAGCGCTTAAAGATAGTTCGAATTTGGAGTCCCACAGATTTGTATTTTTCATAATTCCCTGAGATAAAGACGGCCTGGGGGCAACGCTCATAAGCTTCCTTGGAACTCATGGCTGAATGGACACCAAAAGCTCGTGCCTCATAGCTACAAGTGGAAACGACACCACGTCCACCTGTTTGCCGAGGGTCACTGCCGATAATGCCAGGTTTTCCTCTGAGTTTAGGATTATCCCTGATTTCTACCGCAGCAAAAAAGGCGTCCATGTCAATATGGATGATTTTTCTTGACAAATCATTTAACAAAGGAAAAATCAACATACCTAGCACCTTTTTACTACTTATTTTCTTTTATTATACCCTTTTTTCTGAAAAAAAGAAAAAAGGACTTTATTTTTTCAAAAATATAATACAGTTTGGGGCAAAATATAGACTGTTTTAGAAAAGAAAGTGTAAAAACAGGGATTTTTCGCTTGTTGAAATCGGTTACTGTATGGTATACTTGTCTCATGAATGTAACAGATGACTGTTACTAGAAAGAAAAAAGAGGACATTAACATGGTTGTTAAGACAGTTGTTGAAGCACAAGATATTTTTGATAAAGCTTGGGAAGGCTTCAAAGGCGTAGATTGGAAAGAAAAAGCAAGTGTATCACGCTTCGTACAAGCTAACTACACACCTTACGATGGAGACGAAAGCTTCCTTGCAGGACCAACAGAACGTTCACTTCACATCAAAAAAATTGTAGAAGAAACTAAGGCTCACTACGAAGAAACTCGTTTCCCAATGGACACTCGTCCAACATCTATTGCTGACATTCCAGCAGGATTTATCGATAAAGAAAATGAAGTTATCTTTGGTATCCAAAATGACGAACTCTTCAAATTGAACTTCATGCCAAAAGGTGGTATCCGTATGGCTGAAACTACTTTGAAAGAAAATGGATACGAACCAGATCCAGCTGTTCACGAAATCTTTACAAAATACGTAACAACAGTTAACGACGGTATCTTCCGTGCTTACACTTCAAACATCCGTCGCGCTCGTCACGCTCACACTGTAACTGGTCTTCCAGATGCATACTCACGCGGACGTATCATCGGTGTTTACGCACGTCTTGCTCTTTACGGTGCAGACTACTTGATGCAAGAAAAAGTAAACGACTGGAATGCAATCGAAGAAATCGATGAAGAAACAATCCGTCTTCGTGAAGAAATCAATCTTCAATACCAAGCATTGCAACAAGTTGTTCGCTTGGGTGACCTTTACGGAGTTGACGTTCGCAAACCAGCGATGAACGTTAAAGAAGCGATCCAATGGGTTAACATCGCCTTTATGTCTGTCTGCCGTGTTATCAACGGTGCTGCTACATCTCTAGGACGTGTGCCAATTGTATTGGACATCTTTGCAGAACGTGACCTTGCTCGTGGTACATTTACTGAATCAGAAATCCAAGAATTCGTTGATGATTTCGTTATGAAACTTCGTACAGTTAAATTTGCTCGTACAAAAGCTTACGACCAATTGTACTCAGGTGACCCAACATTCATCACAACTTCTATGGCTGGTATGGGTAACGACGGTCGTCACCGTGTTACTAAGATGGACTACCGTTTCTTGAACACTCTTGACAACATCGGTAACTCACCAGAACCAAACTTGACAGTTCTTTGGACTGACAAATTGCCATACAACTTCCGTCGCTACTGTATGCACATGAGCCACAAACACTCTTCTATCCAATACGAAGGTGTAACAACAATGGCTAAAGACGGATATGGTGAAATGAGCTGTATCTCATGCTGTGTGTCTCCACTTGACCCAGAAAATGAAGAACAACGCCACAACATCCAGTACTTCGGTGCTCGTGTAAACGTATTGAAAGCTCTTCTTACTGGTTTGAACGGTGGTTACGACGATGTTCACAAAGACTACAAAGTATTTGACATCGAACCAATCCGTGACGAAGTTCTTGAATTTGAATCAGTTAAAGCTAACTTTGAAAAATCTCTTGACTGGTTGACTGACACTTATGTAGATGCTTTGAACATCATCCACTACATGACTGATAAGTACAACTACGAAGCTGTTCAAATGGCCTTCTTGCCAACTAAACAACGTGCTAACATGGGATTTGGTATCTGTGGATTTGCTAACACTGTTGATACATTGTCAGCTATCAAATACGCTACAGTTAAACCAATCCGTGACGAAAATGGCTACATCTACGATTACGAAACAATCGGTGAATACCCACGTTGGGGTGAAGATGACCCACGTTCAAACGAATTGGCAGAATGGTTGATTGAAGCTTACACAACTCGTCTACGTAGCCACAAACTTTACAAAGATGCAGAAGCTACAGTTTCACTTTTGACAATCACATCTAACGTTGCTTACTCTAAACAAACTGGTAACTCACCAGTTCACAAAGGTGTATACCTCAACGAAGATGGTTCTGTGAACTTGTCTAAACTTGAATTCTTCTCACCAGGTGCTAACCCATCTAATAAAGCTAAAGGTGGATGGTTGCAAAACTTGAACTCACTTTCTAGCCTTGACTTTAGTTATGCAGCTGATGGTATCTCATTGACTACTCAGGTTTCTCCACGTGCTCTTGGTAAGACTCGTGATGAACAAGTTGATAACTTGGTAACAATCCTTGATGGTTACTTCGAAAACGGTGGACAACACGTTAACTTGAACGTTATGGACTTGAACGATGTTTACGAAAAGATTATGTCTGGTGAAGATGTTATCGTACGTATCTCTGGATACTGTGTAAACACTAAATACCTCACTCCAGAACAAAAAACTGAATTGACACAACGTGTCTTCCACGAAGTTCTTTCAATGGATGATGCCTTGGATGCATTGAGCTAATCAAGTTCTTGAATAATGAAAAGAAACCCTCGGTCAAACGACTGAGGGTTGTTTTTGGGCTCTTACATTCCTTGAGTCAGGTACTGAAATGTCTGACCGAGATTCAAAGATACTTGTTGAGTTGCGGGAGGTATTTGATACTCAATGAAAATCAAAGAGCAAACTAGGAAGCTAGCCGCAGGTTGCTCAAAGCACTGCTTTGAGGTTGTAGATAAGACTGACGAAGTCAGTTACATATTTCTACGGCAAGGCGAAGCTGACGTGGTTTGAATTTTATTTTCGAAGAGTATGAAAATAAAAACACCACACTTTGTATGGAACAAGGTGTGGTTGTATTTTATCTCTTAGACCAAGTTCTTTTCATAAAGAGAAGTAGGATTGGGTAAATCTCCAATCGACCTGCAATCATTGCAAAGGAGAGGAGAATTTTTGAGATAGGACTAAAGATTGCGAAGCTAGAAGTGGTTCCTAGAATAGGCCCGATATTATTGAAACAGCTAAAGACAGCGCTAGTCACAACCAGAAAATCATTGCTATCTAAGCTGACAATAAAGATAAGGGATAGCAAAATCATAGAATAGATGACAAAGTACTTGAGAATCTTATGCTGGGTATCTTTGTCAATCACCGTTTTATTAACATGGAGGGTTAAAACACGGTGGGGCGATAGGATTGACAAAATCTGATTTTTAGCAATTTTTGAAAGGATAAGGCCTCTAATAACCTTGAGTCCACCTGCGGTTGAACCAGCAGAACCACCGATTCCCATGAGGAAGAGAAGGATAAACTGGGAGAAGAGGGGCCAGTTGGTAATGTCTCCATATCCAAAACCAGTCGTCGTAATGATATTGGAAACCTGGAAGAAGGCCATTTCAAAGCTCTTTGAAAACCCTGGGTAGAGGTAGAGGGTGTTGAGGCTAATCAAGCCTGTAGAAACCAGTACAATGACTAAGTAAGCACGAAGTTCCTCGTCACCAAAGAAGGCTTTGATGCGACGGAGCATGAGGTAGTAGTAGAGATTGAAATTTACCCCAAAAACCAGAACTCCGATACTAACCAGATAGGTAATCAGTGAGCTACCATAGTGGGCAATTCCGTCGTTATAGACGGTAAATCCTCCTGTACCCGCAGTACCCATGGCAATGACAAAACTATCAAATAGGGGCATTCCGGCTAGATAATAGATGATGACAAAGAGGGAGAAGAGAGCTAGATAAAGGAGATAGAGAATCTGGGCAGTGTTTTTTAGTTTGGATACAACCTTGCCAAAAACAGGGCCAGGAACCTCAGCCTTCATCACTTCTAGGTGGCTATTCTTGGCATTATCCATAATAGCAAGTGCAAAAACAAGCACTCCCATCCCTCCAATCAAGTGGGTAAAACTTCGCCAGAAGAGGAGGGAACGACTGAGAACCGAAACGTCGTTCAGAATAGTTGCTCCAGTAGTTGTAAAGCCCGAACTGATTTCAAAAAAGGAATCGATAACGCTGGGAATTTGACCAGCAAAAACAAAGGGGAGACCGCCAAAGAAGGACCAAAGGATCCAACAGAGGGCAACAATCAAGACTCCCTCCTTGGCATAAATCCGTTGATTTTTTGGCTTTTGTAAAATTCCTGAGCCACCTAGTAATACGAGAATCCCAATCGTTGTAAAGAGGGATGTAAAGACTTGGCTCGATTCATGGTAGTAGATGGCAATCGCAACAGGAACCAAGAGGAGAACAGCTTCAATCAAAAGTAACTTTGAAAGGAGGTAACGAATCATACTTTTATTCATATCTTACCTCGCGATCAAGTCATAAATCTTGGTGATGTTTGGCAACAGGGTTGTTACTAGGAGCTTGTCTCCGACTTCCAGCATATCCTCTCCAGTTGGGAAAATAGTCTTGCCCTTTCGAATGATGGCCGCAATAAGAACCCCTTTTTTCAGTTTGAGTTGAGAAAGAGGTTTGGCAGTCATCTTATTAGCTTCCTTGATATGGAATTGCAGGGTTTCGATTTGGCCATTGGCTAGATGGTGCATAGCCTGAAGGTCTGAATACTGGGCATTAACCCGACCACGAATAAAGTGCATGATTGTATCTACAGCGATGCTTTTAGGTGTGATGATACTTGAAAAATCAGGCGCATTGATAATCTCGAGGAGACTGGTACGATTGACCTTGGTGATATTTTTCTGTACACCTACCCTGTCAAGGAACATAGAAGTAATCAGATTTTCCTCATCGACTCCTGTTAGAGTCGCAACGGCATCATAGTTTTGAGCACTTTCTTCCAGCAGGATATCTTTTGCGGTACCATCTCCTTGAACGATGTAGAGATTTGGGAATTTCTCGCTAAAGAAGCTGGCGATTTCAGGATTGATTTCAATAACCTTGGTATCGATACGACTGTCTTTGAGGATACCTAGTAGATAATAGGCAATTCTACCTGCTCCAACGATGAGAAGGCTCTTCACAGCACGAGACTTGAAATAATTATGGAAGAGCATCATGTCAACACGGTTACCAGTGACAAAGATTCTATCTTTATCCTGTACAGTCATGTCACCGCTTGGAATGATAATTTGATGATCCCTCTCTATCGCACAGACAATGACATTGCCAAATTTTTTCCGAAAATCAGAAATGGGCATTTGGCAAAGACCACTGGAGGATTTAACAGTGAATTCCATCAAGCTGACCCGTCCACCAAAGAAACGTTCGACAGAGAGGGCGTTAGGGAAGTCAATGATATTAGCAATGGCACGGGCAGCCAAGAGCTCAGGGTTAACGATAAGAGAAAAACCGAGAATATTCTTTTCCTTGAAATAAGAGTTAGAATATTCAGGGTTCCGCACCCGAACGATGGTCTCTTTAGCTCCCATTTTTTTGGCTAGAACGGCTGCAATCATGTTCACTTCATCGTATTCAGTCAGGGCGATAAAGATATCACAATCCTGGACACTGGCTTGTTCAAGGATGGTAAAATCGGCCCCGTTACCAAGGATACCCATGATATCAAAGCGATTAACAATATGATTAAGAACAGCTTCGTCTTGCTCAATCAGCAAAACATCATGCTTTTCTGCAACCAAGGAGCGACAGAGGGCAGAACCAACTTTTCCCCCTCCGACAAGGATAATTTTCATAATAAAACCTACTTCTTCATTATGTAACTATCATACCTTTTTTCAAGAAAAAATGCACCTACTAGCTAATCACCAGAGTTTTTAGTAGGAAATTTGCTATAAGGTAAAACTATACCCTAACCAATTGAAATAGCTATTAGCTACTTTCTAGAAAATATGGTATGATAAAGGACATACGGGGAGACAAAATGAATAATAATTTACTGGTATTACAATCAGACTTTGGTTTGGTAGATGGTGCGGTATCGGCTATGATTGGAGTGGCTTTAGAAGAGTCTCCAACCTTAAAAATTCATCACTTGACGCACGATATTACGCCTTATAATATTTTTGAGGGGAGTTACCGTCTCTTTCAGACGGTGGATTACTGGCCTGAGGGAACGACTTTTGTATCGGTTGTCGATCCAGGTGTCGGCTCGAAACGTAAGAGTGTGGTTGCCAAGACTGCAAAAAATCAATATATTGTTACGCCAGACAATGGGACTCTTTCTTTTATCAAGAAACACGTTGGCATTGTAGCTATTCGTGAGATTTCTGAAGTGGCCAATAGACGTCAAAATACAGAGCATTCTTATACCTTCCACGGTCGTGATGTCTATGCCTATACTGGTGCTAAACTGGCCAGTGGTCACATTTCTTTTGAGGAAGTGGGACCAGAGCTCAGTGTGGATCAGATTGTGGAGCTTCCAGTCGTAGAAACCATCATTGAAGATCATCTGGTGAAGGGAGCTATTGATATTCTGGATGTGCGTTTTGGTTCGCTTTGGACCTCTATCACGCGAGAAGAATTTTACAAACTGGAACCAGAATTTGGTGACCGTTTTGAAGTGACTATCTATCATGCAGATATGCTGGTTTATCAAAATCAGGTTGTCTATGGCAAATCATTTGCAGATGTGAGAATTGGGCAACCCATCCTTTACATCAACTCTCTCTATCGTTTAGGTCTGGCTATCAACCAAGGTTCCTTTGCCAAAGCTTACAATGTGGGTGTCGGTTCATCTTGGACCATTGAAATAAAGAAAATAGAATCATAAAATAGGAGAATATAGATGAAAAATCAATCAATTAAACAAGTTGTTGCTATCGGTGTTGGAGCTGCGCTCTTTGTTGTCATCGGGATGATCAGCATTCCGACACCTGTTCCAAATACAAGCATCCAGCTTCAGTATGCGGTACAGAGCCTCTTGTCTATCATTTTTGGCCCTCTAGTGGGATTACTTGTTGGTTTAATTGGTCATGCAGTGAAGGACTCTCTTGCTGGCTACGGTCTTTGGTGGACTTGGATTATTGCTAGTGGTCTCTTTGGTCTAGCTGTAGGTCTCTTTAGAAAATACATTCGAGTAACACAGGGTGTTTTTGAGTTGAAGGATATTGTCTTCTTTAACCTCATTCAGATTGTTGCAAATGCTCTTGTTTGGGGTGTCTTAGCACCACTTGGAGATGTTGTGATTTATCAAGAAGCAGCAGAAAAAGTATTTGCCCAAGGGATTGTTGCAGGTATTGCAAACGCTGTGACTATTGCTATCGCGGGGACTCTTCTCTTGCTAGCTTATTCACGTACGCAGACTCGTTCAGGAAGTTTGAAAAAGGATTAATATAAGGGAAAAGGCTGGGCAACCGGTCTTTTTCGATGTTTATAGACTAGTCGGGTAAGCAATTTAGGCTAGGAATCTTGTTGGCGCTAAGTTTTTAATAGAAGAGTCTGCAAGAAGGGTTCGATTTATGATAAAATAGAAGTCTAAGAAGCGAATGAAGAGAGTAAGATGAAAGAAGCTATAATTGAGTGGAAGGATTTCTCTTTCCAGTATGAAACACAACAAGAACCAACCTTGCAAGGGGTGGATTTGACTATTTATAAGGGAGAGAAAGTCTTAATTGTTGGGCCATCTGGGTCAGGTAAGTCGACCTTGGGTCAATGTTTGAATGGAATTATTCCCAATATTTACAAGGGTCAGACGTCTGGAGAATTTTTGATCAAGGGGCAAGCGGCCTTTGATATGAGTATCTATGATAAATCTCATCTGGTTAGCACGGTTTTGCAGGATACAGATGGGCAGTTTATCGGCTTATCTGTGGCAGAGGATTTGGCTTTTGCTCTAGAAAATGACGTGACAGCTCTAGATGACATGAAAGGTCGTGTTCATAGATGGGCTGAAAAGCTGGACCTTCTCCCTTTACTAGCTCAGCGACCTCAGGATTTGTCTGGTGGACAAAAGCAGCGAGTCAGTCTGGCTGGTGTCTTGATTGATGAGAGTCCGATTCTTTTGTTTGATGAGCCACTCGCCAATCTGGATCCCAAGTCAGGTCAGGATATTATCGAATTGATTGATCAGATTCATAAGGAGGAGGGGACGACGACACTTATTATCGAGCACCGTTTGGAGGATGTTCTGCATCGCCCTGTGGATCGGATTGTCTTGATAAACGATGGTCGTATCCTCTTTAATGGGAGTCCTGACCAGTTACTGGCGACTGATTTATTGACACAAAATGGAATTCGAGAACCCCTTTATCTCACTACTCTCCGTCAATTGGGTGTGGATTTAGCTAAGGAAGAACAATTAGTAAATTTGGACAACTTGTCTATCTCAAAAGGCCAGATTCAGTTGCGGACGGAACTGGTAAAAGAAACCCCAGAATTGCAGTCACTCTTTAGACTAGAGGATTTGTCTTTTTCTTATGATGATAGACCGATTTTGAAATCTATTTATCTGGATATTAAAAAGGGCGAAAAGATTGCCATTGTCGGAAAAAATGGAGCAGGGAAGTCAACCCTAGCCAAGGCTATAAGTAGCTTTATCCAGACTGAAGGTCGCTATCTTTGGGAAGGACAGGATATAAAAGGAGATTCTGTTGCAGAGCGGGCGGAACGAGTAGGCTATGTGCTACAAAATCCCAATCAAATGATTTCGACCAGCATGATTTTTGATGAGGTAGCTCTGGGACTTCGTTTGCGAGGTGTGGACGAGAAGGAAATTGAAACGAGAGTCTATGAAACCTTGAAAATCTGTGGTCTCTATGAATTCCGTAATTGGCCCATTTCTGCCCTGTCATTTGGTCAGAAAAAACGTGTGACTATTGCATCGATTTTGGTCTTAGGGGCTGAAATTATCCTCCTAGATGAACCGACAGCAGGTCAAGACCAGAAGAACTATACTGAGATTATGGAATTTCTCGAAAAGTTACATCAAAAAGGGCATACCATTGTCATGATTACTCATGATATGCAATTGATGCTGGATTATTCAGACAGAGCTCTTGTCATGGTGGATGGGGAATTGATTGCCGATACTGATCCAGCTAGTCTGTTGAGCAATCCTGAGCTGTTAGTAAAAGCCAATCTAAAAGAAACTTCAATCTTCAACTTGGCCAAGAAACTAGACGTGGACCCACTTGCTTTAACGGCGTTTTACAAAGAAAGGAGAGAAGGATGCAAGCTAAATTAATTGGTTACCAGCATAGAGATACTGTGATTCATCGCTTGTCAGGAGCTGGGAAACTCCTCTTTTTCATCCTTGTGTCATTGGCGGCTATGATTAGCTATGATACCAGACTGCTTGTTCTGATTGCCATCTTTTCGGTCTTTCTCCTCTATTTGTCAGAAATCCGTTTTAAAGATGTTTCCTTTGTAGCAGTTTTTGCGACGGTATTTGCGATTTTAAACGTCTTGATGGTCTATCTCTTTTCTCCCGAGTATGGGGTTGGACTTTACGGAGAGAGAAGTGTGATTTGGCAGGGAATCGGTGCCTACACTCTGACCAGTCAAGAGCTCTTTTATCTGCTAAATTTGGCTATTAAGTACCTTTGCACCATTCCTTTAGCGATTATTTTTTTGATGACAACCCACCCTAGTCAGTTTGCTTCCAGTTTAAATCAAATTGGTGTGCCTTACAAGATTGCCTATTCAGTCAGCCTGACTTTGCGCTATATTCCAGATTTGCAGGAAGAATTCTTTACTATCAAGATGTCTCAGGAAGCGCGTGGGATGGAATTATCCAAGAAAGCTTCTCTCATGCAACGAATCAAAGGCAATCTGCGCATTATTACTCCCTTGATTTTCAGCTCGCTAGAACGCATTGATACTATAGCTACAGCTATGGAGCTTCGGCGCTTTGGAAAAGAGAAAAAGCGCACTTGGTATAGTTATCAGGCCTTGAAAAAAGGAGATTATCTTACCTTGCTCTTGGCAGCATTGTTTTTAGTAGCTAGTTTACTACTTATCTTGCAGAATCACGGACGATTTTACAACCCTTGGAAATAGCTTGAAAAAATTGAAAAAATCAAGTCGTTTCTATTGACAATGATTCTGAAAGTGTTATACTAAGAAAGTAGTTTCGCTGATTTACTTCAAACCTGTTGTGAGGTAAGTTAACGATGCCTTAACCACGCTGTTTGCTGAGCTTGACTCCGGGCAGTGTGGCTATTTTTTTGCAATGGTAAAAGGAAGCAAGTCATGACAAATCACATTGTATTATTTGAACCACAAATTCCACAAAATACAGGCAATATCGCGCGTACTTGCGCTGCGACTAATTCTTTCCTCCACATCATCAAGCCCATGGGCTTTCCTATCGATGACCGCAAGATGAAGCGAGCTGGGTTGGATTATTGGGATAAGCTAGAGATTTATTTTTACGACAGTTTAGAAGATTTCATGTCTCAGATGAAGGGAAAACTCTATCTGATTTCGAAATTCGCTGAGAAAGTGTATTCTGATGTGGATTTATCGACTAACGAAGACCATTATTTTCTCTTTGGACGCGAAGACAAGGGTTTACCTGAGGACTTTATGCGAGAACATCCTGAGAAGGCTCTCCGTATTCCTATGAATGATGAACATGTTCGCAGTCTCAATGTGTCTAATACCGTCTGTATGATTGTCTATGAGGCTCTTCGCCAGCAGAACTTTGCAGGTCTTGAGCTTGTTCATACCTATGAAGTGGATAAATTGAAATAAAAAATGAAAATGAACTAAATGCTTGCGCTTGCAAGCGTTTTTTGTTATGATAAAAGAGTCTTCAGGGCAGGGTGAAATTCCCGACCGGCGGTAAATTTGACGAGCTATTTTAGCTTTCTCGTTGTTGTCTTGTCTCGATATACTTTAAGTATTATCTTCGACTGCGACGCCTAGATTAATCCAAAATATCTTAGTTAAATAAGTCCGCGAGCGCAAGCTGATGTGGTGAGATTCCACAACCGACAGTATAGTCTGGATGGGAGAAGACGAAAGAATAGCTTTGTCTGTTCTGATAGATTTATAGCTAGATTGTAACCGCTTGCTTTTGTTTTCTTTAATAGAGTGAGAGGGAACTTTTGGGATATAAAAAGTGAGAATAGATAGAGGAATCCTTTCTAACTTCTTCTGATTTTATAGAAAATTGGAGGAACCTGTTATGACAAACACACGTCGACTTTCGACCATTGCGATTTTATCAGCCATCTCATTTGTGCTGATGTACTTTGACTTTCCGCTTTTACCAGCGGCGTCCTTCCTCAAGATCGAATTTAGTATCTTGCCAGTCCTTGTGGGTTTGGTGGTCATGGATTTGCCTGCTGCTCTAGGAGTTCTCTTGCTTCGCTCACTCTTGAAGTTGCTTCTTAATAGCCAGGGAGTGAATACTTACATTGGTTTGCCAATGAATATCGTAGCTTTGGGAGTTTTTGTCATCGTCTTTGCTTTGATTTGGAAAAAGGAACGGACAACCCTTCGTTTCCTACTAGGCTCTCTAGCTGGGACTGTTGGTTTAACTGTGGCAATGTTGGTTCTCAACTATGTTTACGCTGTTCCTTTGTACGCTAAGTTTGCTAACTTTGATATTGGAAAAATTTTGGGACTTTCCAACTACCTAATGACCATGGTATTACCTTTTAACTTGATTGAGGGTGTAATCTTTGCCGTTTCATTCTGGTTGTTGTACGTCCTTTTGAAACCAACCTTAAAACATTATGAAAGATAAACAAACATTTTTAATGAAGGGCAGTTTTGCCCTTTTACTTTTCGTTATTCTTGGCTACATGGTCAAATTTTACCCTGAAACGCTGGTCGGTTTTGACCAACCGATACAGACTGCCGTTCGAGGAGACTTACCAGATTATTTGACTATTCTTTTCCGCGCCATCACACGCTTGATTGATATTCCAGTGATTATCACTTGGGTTGTCATTACAGCTTTTGTCTTTTATCGTAAGCGATGGAAGATAGAAAGTTTCTTTATGCTGGGAAATCTGGCTTTGGCAGGTCTTTTAATCGTGACCTTTAAAAATATTTATCAGCGCCCACGACCAGATATCTTACACTTGGTAGAGGAGAAGGGATTTTCTTTTCCAAGTGGACATTCTCTGGCTGTAACCTTGATGGTCGGCTCTCTGATTGTCATTCTCAGTCAACGGATGAAAAATCCAGTCTGGAGAAAAGTCGTGCAAATTATCCTTGCTCTTTACCTAGTCAGTGTGCTGGTATCAAGAGTCTATCTGGGAGTTCATTATCCATCAGATGTCCTTGCCAGTCTCTGTGTGGGTTTGGGAGTCCTGTTTATCGAGTTTCCCTTCTATGACAAGCTCCGATTCCAATGGCGATTTAAAGGCAAGCAGAATTGAGTATCAAATTCCCTTTAGGAGAAAGAAATGAAAGTCAATATAGCAGATCTTCATCCGACTCAACTATACTTATCAGAAAAGAAGTTGCAAGATATTCAGATGCTTTACCAGTCGGCAGAAACAATCCAAGTCGATCCAATCAGTATTCTTGCCTTTGGAGATTGCTTGTTGATTACAGATGGGCATCACAGGGCTTATCAGGCTTTATTGGCAGGTCGGGATACGATTTCTGCTGAGTTTGATAGAGATGGTGGTGATGAACTATATCATCTCTATGCGCAAGCCTGCGAAGAAAGAAAAATTTACTCTGTTCTGGATTTAAAAAATCATATCTTAGCTCAAGATGAGTATGAAGCAAAATGGTATAACTGGTGTGATGGTTTTAATCAAGCAGCAACTCTCTTATTGAAAAGGAAAGCAGATGAAACGGATTTTACAAATAGATAATTCACTGCGTCTTGTTCCTTATTATAAGGTCAATCATTGCGAGGAAGCTTTTGCTTGGTATCAGAATGTGGACTTAGTTTACCTCGTAGATGGGGTGAAGCTTCCTTATAGTCAAGAAACTTTGGAAGCCATGTATTCCTATTTGGATCAGCATGGGGAGCTTTTTTGGATTGAAGTCAAGGAGAAGGGAGAATGGTTTCCAATTGGGGATGTTACACTATCTCATGATAATCTTCCCATTGTGATTGGGAATCCCGCTTACCAACATCGAGGACTTGGAAAAAAGATTCTGAGTGCTTTGATTGAATTGGCTCGAGTAAAAGGATGGAAAGAATTGAGAGTCAAGGAAATCTACACCTACAATCATGCTTCTAGGAGGTGTTTCAAGTCGCTTGGATTTGTGGAAAATGGAGCAACAGAAAAAGGAACGAGTTTTATACTGAAATTAGTCTAATCTAACTTGTTTTTTAACTAAAAATCTGATAAACTATGTAGTAATTGAATAGAAATCTGCAAGACTAGTATCCCAAGGGAAGTATATCAGGGAGGAGAGCCGTGACTGCAAGCTCTCTATATGAAAGCTGGGTGAATTCACTTGCGCATGGATTTAGAAATGAAGGTCTGACTTGTCAGATGAAAACGGATGGTACCGCGTGTCAACGCTCCGAGTGGAGTTTTTGGCATGTGGTTTTCTTTTTATCTACGAGCGACTGATGGAGGAAATATGTCAACTATTGAAGAACAATTAAAAGCGCTTCGCGAAGAAATGCTGGCTAGCTTGAAGCAGATTACTGCTGAAAATGAAAAAGAGATGCAAGATTTGCGTGTCTCTGTCCTTGGTAAAAAGGGTTCGCTCACTGAAATCCTCAAAGGGATGAAAGATGTTTCTGCTGAGATGCGTCCAATCATTGGGAAACACGTCAATGAAGCTCGTGATGTCTTGACAGCTGCCTTTGAAGAAACAGCTAAGCTCTTGGAAGAAAAGAAAGTCGCGGCTCAACTGGCTAGCGAGAGTATCGATGTGACGCTTCCAGGTCGTCCAGTTGCGACTGGTCACCGTCATGTCCTCACACAAACCAGTGAGGAAATCGAAGATATTTTCATTGGGATGGGTTACCAAGTCGTGGATGGTTTTGAAGTGGAGCAAGACTACTATAACTTTGAGCGTATGAACCTTCCAAAAGACCACCCAGCTCGTGATATGCAGGACACTTTCTATATCACAGAAGAGATCTTACTCCGTACTCACACGTCTCCAGTTCAAGCGCGTGCAATGGATGCTCATGATTTCTCTAAAGGCCCTTTGAAAATGATCTCACCAGGGCGTGTGTTCCGTCGTGACACAGACGATGCGACCCACAGTCACCAGTTCCACCAAATTGAAGGCTTGGTTGTTGGGAAAAATATCTCTATGGCTGATCTTCAAGGAACCCTTCAGTTGATTGTGCAAAAAATGTTCGGTGAAGAGCGTCAGATCCGTCTGCGCCCATCTTACTTCCCATTCACAGAGCCATCTGTTGAGGTGGATGTTTCTTGCTTCAAGTGTGGTGGAGAAGGCTGTAACGTATGTAAGAAAACAGGTTGGATCGAAATTATGGGGGCCGGTATGGTTCACCCACGTGTCCTTGAAATGAGTGGTATCGATGCGACTGTTTACTCTGGATTTGCCTTTGGTCTTGGACAAGAGCGTGTAGCTATGCTCCGTTATGGAATCAACGATATCCGTGGATTCTACCAAGGCGATGTCCGCTTCTCAGAACAGTTTAAATAATGATTAGAAAAGTAGAAAAGGCAGATGTTGGGGTGTTGTCCAAAATTGCCAAACAAACCTTTCGTGAAACATTTGCTCATGATAATACAGAAGAGCAGTTACAGGAATACTTTGAAGAGGCTTATAGTTTGAGAGTTTTGTCAACTGAGTTGGAAAATCCAGAATCCGAAACCTATTTCATTATGCATGAAGAGGAGATAGCTGGTTTTCTCAAAGTCAACTGGGGAAGTGCTCAGACTGAGAGAGAATTAGAGGATGCTTTTGAAATTCAACGTCTCTATGTGCTACAAAAATTCCAAGGATTTGGACTAGGTAAGCAACTGTTTGAATTTGCTCTGGAACTTGCTACAAAAAATAGTTTTTCCTGGGCTTGGTTAGGTGTTTGGGAGCATAATACAAAAGCTCAAGCGTTTTATAATCGATATGGTTTTGAAAAATTTAGCCAACATCATTTTATGGTTGGTCAAAAAGTAGATACGGATTGGTTACTGAGAAAGAAATTAAGGTAAGAAGATGATTCTTCTATTGAAATGATAGGAAAGGAAAAGAACTAGAGTGACAACTGTCATTCTGGAAAACTAAATTATGCTTGTATCTTATAAATGGTTAAAAGAATTGGTGGACATTGATGTGCCATCACAGGAGTTGGCTGAAAAAATGTCAACTACAGGGATCGAGGTAGAGGGTGTCGAATCACCAGCTGCTGGTCTCTCAAAAATTGTCGTCGGTGAGGTCTTGTCTTGCGAAGATGTGCCAGAAACTCACCTCCATGTTTGTCAGGTTAACGTTGGCGAAGAAGAAGACCGTCAAATCGTCTGTGGTGCACCGAATGTGCGTGCAGGCATCAAGGTCATGGTGGCACTTCCGGGAGCTCGCATCGCTGACAATTACAAGATCAAAAAAGGGAAAATCCGCGGTCTTGAGTCACTTGGGATGATCTGTTCACTTGGTGAATTGGGAATTTCTGACTCAGTTGTACCTAAGGAATTCGCAGATGGCATCCAAATCTTGCCAGAAAATGCCGTTCCTGGGGATGAAGTCTTCTCTTACCTAGACTTGGATGATGAAATCATCGAACTTTCTATCACACCAAACCGTGCGGACGCTCTTTCTATGCGTGGAGTAGCTCACGAAGTTGCATCCATCTATGACAAGGCGGTCAACTTTAAAGAATTTACTCTTTCAGAAACTGACCAAGCTGCAGCAGATGCCCTTTCTGTAGGTATTGAGACAGACAAGGCGCCTTACTATGCTGCTCGTATCTTGGACAATGTGACCATCGAACCAAGTCCACAATGGTTGCAAAATCTCCTCATGAACGAAGGTATTCGTCCCATCAATAACGTAGTGGACGTGACCAACTACATCCTGCTCTACTTTGGTCAACCAATGCATGCCTTTGACTTGGATACCTTTGAAGGAACTGACATCCGTGTGCGTGAAGCGCGTGCTGGTGAAAAATTGGTGACCTTGGACGGTGAAGAACGTGATTTGGACGTGAATGACCTAGTCATCACTGTCGCAGACAAGCCAGTAGCTCTTGCAGGTGTTATGGGTGGTCAAGCAACAGAAATCTCTGAAAAGTCTAGTCGTGTCGTCCTTGAAGCTGCAGTCTTCAACGGAAAATCAATCCGCAAGACTAGCGGACGTCTCAACCTTCGTTCTGAGTCATCTTCTCGCTTTGAAAAAGGGATTAATGTGGCAACTGTTAACGAAGCCCTTGATGCGGCGGCTAGCATGATTGCAGAACTTGCAGGTGCGACGGTGCGTAAGGGTATCGTTTCAGCGGGTGAGCTTGATACCTCTGATGTGGAAGTTTCTTCAACTCTTGCTGATGTTAACCGTGTCCTCGGAACTGATCTTTCTTATGCTGATGTAGAAGACGTCTTCCGTCGTCTTGGATTTGGTCTTTCTGGCAATGCAGATAGCTTTACAGTCAGTGTCCCACGCCGTCGCTGGGATATCACCATCGAGGCAGACCTCTTTGAAGAAATCGCTCGTATCTATGGATATGACCGCTTGCCAACCAGCCTTCCAAAAGACGATGGGACAGCTGGTGAATTGACTGCGACACAAAAACTTCGCCGTCAAGTTCGTACCATTGCTGAAGGAGCAGGTTTGACAGAAATCATCACCTACGCTCTGACAACTCCTGAAAAAGCAGTTGAGTTTACGGCTCAACCAAGCAACCTTACGGAACTCATGTGGCCAATGACTGTGGACCGTTCTGTCCTCCGTCAAAATATGATCTCAGGTATCCTTGATACTGTTGCCTACAACGTGGCTCGTAAGAACAAAAACTTGGCCCTTTACGAGATCGGAAAAGTCTTTGAACAAACAGGCAATCCAAAAGAAGAACTTCCAAATGAAATTAATAGCTTTGCCTTTGCCTTGACAGGCTTGGTTGCTGAAAAAGATTTCCAAACAGCAGCAGTTCCAGTTGATTTCTTCTATGCTAAAGGCATCCTTGAAGCCCTCTTTGCTCGTTTGGGACTCCAAGTAACTTATACAGCAACATCTGAAATCGCTAGCCTTCATCCAGGTCGTACAGCAGTCATTTCACTCGGTGACCAAGTTCTTGGTTTCCTTGGTCAAGTACACCCAGTCACTGCTAAGGCCTACGATATTCCAGAAACGTATGTGGCTGAGCTCAACCTTTCAGCCATCGAAGCTGCCCTTCGACCAGCTGCTCCATTTGTGGAAATCACCAAATTCCCAGCAGTCAGCCGTGACGTTGCCCTCCTTCTCAAGGCAGAAGTGACTCACCAAGAAGTTGTAGACGCCATCCAAGCTGCAGGCGTGAAACGTTTGACAGATATCAAACTCTTTGACGTCTTCTCAGGTGAGAAATTGGGACTTGGTATGAAGTCAATGGCTTATAGCTTGACCTTCCAAAATCCGGAAGATAGCTTAACGGACGAAGAAGTCGCACGCTATATGGAAAAAATCCAAGCGTCTCTCGAAGAAAAAGTCAATGCAGAAGTGCGTTAAAGTATCAATCCATCCTTCGGGGTGGATTTTTTCTTTTCACATAACAATTCAGGATCAAAAATAGACAGTTGAGGAACAGAGAAGATAAATTGGAGTTTACCAGTGTATAATGTACTCATAACTCAAAGTACCCTAAGATTTTTTACTAAAATGAGGATGATAAAAATGGACAGAAATCATTGTAAAGGCTATCAAAAAGGAGTATAATGAGTGCAAGACATTTCGGAGGTGAAAGATGCTAGAAGTAAGAAGTCTAGAGAAAAGTTTTGGACCCAAGCAAGTTTTGTTTGGTATTGACTTTCAAGCGAGACCAGGTCGTATTTTGGGACTAGTCGGAAAAAATGGTGCTGGGAAAACAACGATTTTCCACAGTATTTTGAAGTTTTTAGAATACCAAGGAGAAATTAGTCTGGATGGGCAGGATATTCGTCAGGAGACCTATGCTCGGATTGGCTATCTGCCTGAAGAACGCAGTCTCATGCCTAAATTGACAGTCCTTGAACAAGTTCGCTACTTGGCGACTCTAAAGGGCATGGATGCTAAGGAAATCAAGGAAAAACTCCCTCAATGGATGAAGAGGTTGGAAGTGAAAGGAAAGCTGACTGATAAAATTAAGAGCCTGTCAAAAGGAAATCAGCAGAAGATTCAGCTCATCATTACTCTGATTCATGAGCCAGACTTGATTATCTTGGATGAGCCTTTCAGTGGATTGGACCCGGTCAATACAGAATTGCTCAAGCAAGTCATTTTTCAGGAAAAAGAACGTGGGGCAACCATTATCTTTTCTGACCATGTCATGACCAACGTCGAGGAGCTTTGTGACGATATTCTCATGATTCGAGATGGCCGTGTGGTCTTGCATGGACCAGTTCAGGATGTCCGCAATCAATACGGGAAAACGCGTCTCTTTGTTTCAAGTGAACGAAGCAAGGAAGAATTGGAAAATCTTCCTCATGTCAAGCAGGTAAGTTTGACCAAACAAGGCAGTTGGAAATTGATCTTAGAGGATGAGAGCGCTGGAAGGGAACTCTTCCCAATCTTGACTCAGGGGCAATACATCGCAACCTTTGACCAGCAAGCGCCAACAATCGATGAAATCTTTAAACTAGAATCAGGGGTAGAAGTATGAGAAATATGTGGGTTGTAATCAAGGAAACCTATCTTCGACATGTCAAATCGTGGAGTTTCTTCTTTATGGTGATTTCGCCGTTCCTCTTTTTGGCCTTATCTGTAGGAATTGGCTATCTCCAAGGGTCTTCTATGGCCAAGAATAGTAAGATAGCAGTGGTAACAACTGTGCCATCTGTGGAAGATGGGCTCAAGGGTACCAATGGTATCAACTTTGATTATAAGGATGAAGCCAGTGCCCAAGCTGCTATAAAGGATGAAAAATTAAAAGGTTATCTGACCATTGACCAAGAGGATAGTGTCTTGAAGGCAGTTTATCACGGTGAAACTTCCCTTGAGATTGCTATTAAGCTAGGAGTAACGAGCAAGTTAAATGAGCTTCAAGATCAACTCAATCGTTCGGCAGCCAATTTGTCACAAGAACAGGAAAAACGCTTGGAACAAACAGTTAACTTTACGGAGAAAATTGATGAATCCAAGGAAAATAAAAAAATGATTCAAACCTTTGCGGCCGCAGGGCTTGGTCTCTTCCTTTATATGATTTTGATTACCTATGCTAGTGTCACTGCTCAGGAAGTGGCTAGCGAGAAAGGAACCAAAATTATGGAGGTGGTCTTCTCTAGTATCCGAGCTAGTCATTATTTCTACGCTCGCATGCTGGCTCTGCTTCTTGTGATTTTGACCCATATTGGCATTTACGTCGTGGGTGGACTTGCTGCCATTCTTCTCTTTAAAGACCTACCAGTCTTGGCACAATCTGGTATTTTAAACCATATAGGAGAGGCTTTCTCGCTCAACACCTTATTGTTTGTCTTGGTTAGCCTCTTTATGTACGTTGTTTTAGCAGCCTTCCTAGGTTCTATGGTTTCTCGTCCTGAGGATGCAGGAAAAGCCTTGTCGCCTTTGATGATTTTGATTATAGGTGGTTTTTTTGGAGTGACAGCTCTAGGTGCAGCTGGTGACAATCTCATCTTGAAGATTGGTTCATATATTCCCTTTATTTCGACTTTCTTCATGCCGTTTAGAGCTATTAATGGTTATGCAAATGGGTTAGAAGCTTGGATTTCGCTTGCTATTACGATTGCTTTTGCAGTAACGGCAACAGTCTTTATCGGACGTATGTATGCTAGTCTCGTTCTGCAAACAGATGATTTAGGTCCTTGGAAAACCTTTAAACGTGCCTTATCTTATAAATAGAAGAGCCTCGCGAAAGCGAGGTTTTTTAGAGATAAAAAGAGTGGAATTCAGAAAAATATTTTTCATATCTATTGACTTTTAGGGGTGAAATTTGGTATTATAGTAGGCGGTATTGTTTACCCCATTTGAAAGGCCCCGGAACCTTCCAAATACTTTTCGATGGGAAGGAACACCCATCACCGTAAACAAAAATCGAACTATATATAGGAGAAATCATGAACAAAACAACATTTATGGCTAAACCAGGCCAAGTTGAACGTAAATGGTACGTAGTTGACGCAACTGATGTACCACTTGGACGTCTTTCTGCAGTAGTTGCTAGCGTACTTCGCGGAAAAAACAAACCAACATTTACACCACACACTGATACAGGTGACTTTGTAATTGTTATCAATGCTGAAAAAGTTAAATTGACTGGTAAAAAAGCAACTGATAAAATCTATTACACTCACTCAAACCACCCAGGTGGATTGAAACAAATCTCTGCAGGTGAACTTCGTTCTAAAAATGCAGTACGTTTGATCGAGAAATCAGTTAAAGGTATGCTTCCACACAATACTCTTGGACGCGCTCAAGGTATGAAGTTGAAAGTATTTGTTGGAGCTGAGCACACTCACGCTGCACAACAACCAGAAGTTCTTGACATTTCAGGACTTATCTAAGGAAAGGAACAATAAAGTATGTCACAAGCACAATATGCAGGTACTGGACGTCGTAAAAACGCTGTTGCACGCGTTCGCCTTGTTCCAGGAACTGGTAAAATCACTGTTAACAAAAAAGATGTTGAAGAGTACATCCCACACGCTGACCTTCGTCTTGTCATCAACCAACCATTCGCAGTTACTTCAACTGCAGGTTCATACGACGTTTTCGTTAACGTTGTAGGTGGTGGATACGCTGGTCAATCAGGAGCTATCCGTCACGGTATCGCTCGTGCCCTTCTTCAAGTAGACCCAGACTTCCGCGATTCATTGAAACGCGCAGGACTTCTTACACGTGACTCACGTAAAGTTGAACGTAAGAAACCAGGTCTTAAGAAAGCTCGTAAAGCATCACAATTTAGTAAACGTTAATTCGAAAGAATTACTATACTTACAAAGAGCACCTTTCGGGGTGTTCTTTTTTGTACTTTCTTGATAAATTGGTGCAATTGACACAGTTGTGGTGACTTTAGTCGCTTACAAATGTGGCTGCAACCTGACGAGGTCAGTTGCCTCAAAACGTTAATCAATACGATTATATCAATATTTCAAAGAGTCTGGGACAAAAGTCTAACCTTAAATATAAAAAGCGAACAAAACGAGGTATCTGACACTCAGAATTTTGTCTTGTTCGCTTTTTTTGTCTAATCTATCGATTTTTAAAACTTATAATAAAGAATTCCTGAAATAAAAATCTTTTTGTCCCAAACTCTTTTTTGTCGATTTTTAAGCTCGAATAGCTTTGTGATAACCTTCTGATAACCTCTGAAAGTTTAGTTCCTTTAACAGAAGAGTTGGAACAAGTCGGAAAGAATATCAATTCTATAGCCCGTCTTGCAACTGTAGTTGGGAGAATAAGCTATGAGAATAAAATGGATATGCCTATTTTGATGCAAAAAATAGTTGATGTGATGGAGGAAAAAGATGTTTATTTTCAAAAGTAATATGGACAAGGATTTTGATCAGATATGTGAATACATATTGAAATTAAAGCGAGCAGAATTATTTCTTCATGGAATTAAACAACAAGATAAAACGAAGGCTCGTTTGTATCATGCGATGCTGGAATACTATGATGCTGGAATACTACTATGCTACTCATAAAAAAGAAAGACATATGAGGATTTTAAAATAAGGAAACGCGGTTAAATTGAACTGCACCCTAAAAGTTAGACAGAAAAAATCTAACTTTTGGGATGATTTGAATTTTGGGGAATCCCCAAACCCCGAGTTGTTAATTTGAATGCCATAACAACAAGCCAATAATTGATTTTAATAAATTGTACTCGTGGTGCTATTTATTTTCAAAATACAATAAAAAGCTTAAAAGGACTACACTGTAAGTGTCGAAACAAACAGGAGGTTAGCCCCAATGAGCGACTTACAATATACAGGTAAATCTCATCACTTGCAATGGACTTTGAAACAATTATCAAAATTTGTCTTCAGCTATATAGTGAATAATGTCCCGAATCTTACAAACATCGTAACAATATCAGCTTGTCTAAGGTTTCAGTTCAGTCTTTATTAGTTTTGCTTATTTTACAGACTGAACTAGGCATTAAATCATCTTCGTCATTTCTATCGGATATGCCAACTCTTTCCTTGTGGGTGTCTCCCTGAAAGAAGTCGATTTAATCGATGGTTAAGACAGTTGATTTGGTTAGTTCAAATCATTCGGCAAGCCATGAATACTCAACTTTCTCAAAATAGCATTGTCATCATCGATAGTTTTTCATTATCATTTTGTCAACCTGTTCGTAATCATTGAGCATGTATTTTCCATGAACTAGGCGACATTGGATACAATTCCTCTAAGTACCGTTGGTTCTGAGGATTCAAAGTACATCTGTTGGTCACTCTATCAGGCTATATTCTGAATAACGTTGTGACACTTGTCTTAGCACATGACATTGATATTTTCATTGCGTATCTAGGATGTCCTAGTCAACGAGGTCTCAATGAACATTCTAATGGCTTATTAAGACGAAATAGACTACCGAAACAAATGGATTTTACTAATATTTCTCAAAATTATTTATCAGCTAAGCTGATAAAAGAAATAGAATTCCTAGAAAGTCTTTGAATTATCAAATACCATACCAAGTTTTTCTGAGTTACATGAAAAATCTAACTTAATTTGACAATCTAGGTTCTGAATATTTCATAAAGTATTAAATCGATAAATAGTATAGAATTTTTCAAGAATTATGCTAAGCGGTATACGTAAAAAGGTGTTTCTTTAGAGGAGAGATTTGGGAGTGGGGACCTAGTTTACATTTTATAAATTTAATGTATTCATAGTGGGTTTGAGTAATGTTAAGTTATACTTAAAAATATATTTAATTAATACNTTGTGACTCTGCTTCGGTATCAATACTAGAACCTCTACAGAATTATAGTGGAATGAAATAAAATATGAATAAACTGATTGGGAAATTCAAATAAATTTCTAGCAATATTTTAGAAGTTGCAGTTTACCACTCTAGATTCAATCCATTAAAATAAAATATGGAAGAAAAGGGTAGAGTAATTTTGAATAATTTGATATAATGAACTGTATTAATTAATGCTTTATTAAGGGATTTATGTTATGTTATTTAATCGTAAAGGAATAAATCAAAAGAATTGGAGAATGGTAAAAAAAGGGAAGCATTTTCTTTTTGGCTGTACTCTTTTTTTAGCAACTGGTGCAATAGGATTGCAACAAACACAAGTTGTCAGAGCAGATGAAGTGGCATCTTCAGTTGTTACATCAATGAACTCGGCAGAAGATGGAGATGATAGGGATAAAGGTAAAACATCTAAAGAGGAAATAATTAAGCAGGAAGATAATGAGATTAATTTGGGAGTCACTTCTCCATTATCAAAAAAATCTGATGAGCTCGATAAAAAAGAGGATGTAGCTAAAACAGAGGTTAATAAACAATCTTTAATCGAATTAATAGAAAAAATTAAGAATATAGACTTAAGCAAAAAAACTATAGATTCAGTAGAGAAATTGAATCTTTCTTTGTCGCGCGCACAACAACTGATGGAAAGTCCGACAGTAAGTCAAGAAGAGGTAGATAAAGAAGAGAAAGCTCTTAAAGAATCTTTTGAAAAATTAGAGGATAAACCTGAAAAAGAAAAAGCCTCAGAGTCTAGAGAAAAAGCTGAGCCTCAAAAAGAAGAGAAATCAGATTTAAGCAAAGAAAAAATAACAAAAGTTACAGAAACTGTAAATGAAATTCACAGTTTAGCTAATCAAATAAATTATGAGTTCAGTGATGCTGAGAAAGAATTAGTTAAAACAGCTGAAAAACTTTCTGAGGATAGTAACAGGGAGGACGAGGTAGAGTCGCTCCTAAAAGAAGTCACACGTCTTCGAAATAAAGTAGCAAATCGAATGACAAGAGCTCATTCTGGTAAACGTGACCCACGAAATGGACAACCGATTAATGGGAATGGTGAGAGTAGATTTAGAGCGGTATACTTTCTACCTACGCAAAATCAGCATGGAAGAGGAGAAGCTGGGTTAGTTACTGAAGCAAGAACAGACTTGACATATTATAATTCTGATGAAATATACTCATTTATGAGAGTGTTAGGTCAAAGAGGTCCAGGAGAACCTTTATATAGGTATACATATGGAGAAAATAGAGGTAAAGAAGATAAAACACCGTATTATTTAAAAACTGTAGGTGTTATTAGTGGTTTAGATAAGCTTAAAGGTATAACACTGAGAGTTGCTTACATAAATCCTCGTACTGGAAAAGAAGACTTTCAGGATATCACAAGTGGTCTATGGAACGTTAATAATCCTGAAGTTAAAGCGGTAATAAGAGGGTGGCTTGGACGTTATGATAAAACGGGAGAAGCTGTAGAGCCTGGTGATTATAGAGTAACTATTGCGGCAGGAAGAAGGAACCCAGAAAATAGTATTACTTATACATTTCATGTAAAAGCTCAAAGTGAGCGTAATACGGTTAATGATTTGGCAACACCAACTTATGTAGATGATGTCCGTCACTTAACGGAAGCTGAAAAAATTGATTTAATTAAAAAGTTTGAGGCTGCACACCCTGGAGTAGTCAATAGACCAGTGCATGTAGACTATGATCATGCCGAAGTTTCAGCTGATGGTGAAACAATGACGATTCACTTTAAAGATGGATTTGCACCTAAGACAATACAAACAAATGCAACGAATGATGCAATAGCAAAACATCAAAGCATCACGGCATTATATGGAGATCCACAAGACTTCTACAAAAATCCTAGAAATCTTGTGAAGTCAAAAACAGGAAATGAACTTCCATCAACTGTTGATGTAACATGGAAAACGCCATTTAATCTACAACAACCGGGAACACGAAATGCAGTTGTTACGGTAACTTATCAAAACAAAACCGTTAGAGATGTATCGACACCTTATACAGTATTAGATTTTATAGGGAAACAAGATAAACGTATTAATCAACATCAAAGTGGTGAACTAGGAGATGCTAGAAGTTATATTACACTTTCAAATGGAACTGCACCAGCGACTGATCTAACGATTCGTTGGAAAGGTGGTTCTACTGTAGATACTTCAAGACCAACGGTTCATCATAAACAAATCGAAATTCTTCGTGGAAATACGACGATGAAAACAGTCGATATTCCTGTTGAGATTGTTGATAATATTAGACCGACAGTAGAAATTCCGTATGATAATCCCGGTAATCAAGAAATTTATGTATATTCACATGAAAATAATAATATTACATTAAAAGCAAAAGATAATAATGGAAAAGTTTCAAAAGTTTATTTGGCTTTTCCAGCAGACAATAGACAGGGACTAGGACAAGAAGATAATAGCTATTTAGGTGGAGGAAGCCCAGATGGCTTATATCTAACAGCAACTAAGATTAAATCTGAAACTACAGGTTCAGATGCACAACCAGCAACAATTACGGTGAGTGGGAATATTAATAATCAACCATTTGCCGGTGAAAAATCAATCACGCGTTATTTATACACCGAAGATCCCGCTGGAAATACGAACTATGAACATGTAGGTCATGCGAATGATAATGAAGCACCAGGACGTATTCGTTTTGTATGGAAACCACAAACTTTCAAATATACAGCAACTCCAAATTCTCAAACACAAACAGTTAGCTATAAAGATGAACCAAGCGCAGAAGCAAGTATCAATAAAACAGGGTTACCATCAGGGACAACCTATGCTTGGAAAACAAAACCAGATACATCAAGCCCTGGTAATAAATCAGGGGTAGTAGAAGTCACTTATCCTGATACTTCAAAAGATACTGTGAATGTAACTGTAAGTGTTCGTAAGTTGAGTGATGAATATGCTCCTACAGGAAATAAAATCGTTAGAAATCAAAATGTTCCGGTTACAAATAATGACTTAAAAGCAGCAGTTGCTATTAGTAATAACGGTAATAGTAAGGTGAAATCCGTTACTGCTGGAACGATTAGTACAGCAAATGCAGGAACTCAAACGATTAAAGCGACTGTTACTTATTTAGATAATACGACAGATCCAGTTGACATACCTTTAGAAGTAAAAGACATAACAGCTCCAACGATCACAACACCAAGTGATAGACAAAATTGGGATTTAATTGCATTGGATAGAACATTACCTTCTATAAAAGTTGCAGCTACTGATAATACAGGAGGAACTGGTGTTAAATCAACAACGGTAACGGGCTTACCAGATTTCTTAGTATATGACAATGCGACTAAGACAATTAAATTTAAAAATGGAGTTCAAGAAGTAACAAAATTACCTGTTGGACAAGATAGTAAAACTTATACTGCAACTATTCAAGTAACAGATAATGCAGACAATCCTAGTCAAAGACAATTTACGATTACCGTCAAATCAATGACAACGAAATATACTGCAACTCCTAATGTGCAAAAACAAACGGTGAGTTATGATGTAAAACCAGATGCAGGAACAAGTGTTAATAAAAATGGATTACCAGCAGGAACAACCTATACATGGGCAACAACTCCAAGTACAACAACAGGACCTGGAGATAAAGCAGGTAGCGTAACTGTAACATATCCTGATGACTCAAAAGATACCGTGAATGTAACTGTAAATGTTCGTGCACAAAAAGATGAATACAATCCACAACCAAAAGTCCAAACAGTAGACAATGGAGCAGTACCAGAAGCGAAGAACAGCATTGGCAATGTGGACAGCTTACCACCGAAAACAACGTTTGAATGGAAAGGTGGGGCACCAAATACAGCCGTAGGACAACCAGGCGAAGTCTCAGGAACAGTAATCGTCCATTACCCAGATGGCACAAGCGAAGAAGTTCCAGTGAAAGTCAATGTCAAAGGACAAGCCGACACGTACACACCAGCACCAAAAGTCCAAACAGTAGACAATGGAGCAGTACCAGAAGCGAAGAACAGCATTGGCAATGTGGACAGCTTACCACCGAAAACAACGTTTGAATGGAAAGGTGGGGCACCAAATACAGCCGTAGGACAACCAGGCGAAGTCTCAGGAACAGTAATCGTCCATTACCCAGATGGCACAAGCGAAGAAGTTCCAGTGAAAGTCAATGTCAAAGGACAAGCNGACACGTACACACCAGCACCAACAGTCCAAACAGTGGACAATGGAGCAGTACCAGAAGCAAGAAACAGCATTGGCAATGTGGACAGCTTACCACCGAAAACAACGTTTGAATGGAAAGATGGCGCACCAAATACAGCCGTAGGACAACCAGGCGAAGTATCCGGAACAGTGATCGTTCGTTACCCAGATGGCACAAGCGAAGAAGTTCCAG